>PUNW01000318.1 GCA_003552665.1 Spirochaetaceae bacterium
CACTTTGACAGTCTTTTTAGACCCAAGTATGGGCCAACGGTGGAGGGATTTGGAGTATTTTGGAGGTTTAAACTGAAAGACAGTAGGTAAGTGGGGCTAATTTGATGTGAGGGCCAACAGTTGGAGTATAGTGTTAGTTGTGGGGGGTGAGTGGGATTTGAATTTTGAAGAGCATTTTTGAGTTTGAGTGATATTTGACTCTAGTATCGGCTTAGTATTCATTAAAATTGAGTTCTAGTATCAGATTAGTCCTAGTATCAGGCAAGTTATAGGCTAAATTTAGTGTTAGTTGAGTTTAAGTAGAGTTTAAGTAGAGTTTAAGTGGGGGTTGAGTTGGAGTATAGTGGAGGATACGGGAGCTTTAAACTTGAACAGGGTAGTAAAGTATTAGTAATTTGGGTTAATGGGGAGTAGGGAGGTTATATAGTGAATAATCGTGGATGCTGATTTGAGTTGGAATAAAGTATAGGGATTTGGAGTATTAGAGAGGAAGAGGGAGTATGAGGTGTTTAATTTAATTGAGTGGGGAATATTTTATAAGAATGATTAAGTATGAGGTTATATGACAGTATTTAAGAGAAGTGGAGGATACGGGAGTTTTAAACTTGAACAGGGTAGTAAAGTGGAGGTAATTTGGAGTGAGGGCCAAAGTTGGGGTGAGAGTAGTGTAGAGGGATGCTGAGTGGAGTATTAGTTGAGTTTGAGTGGTGGATTTAGGGGATTAGTTGTATAAAACATAATATAATTAGAATAGGATAAATCGAAAGGGGAGATAAGATTTGGCTGAGTTGTCGGCGGTAGGAGAATGTGGTCGGGAGTTGGCTTTGGAATTTATGGAGAATGGTGCGGAGAGTAATTATATTTATTATTTTAATAAGGCGGAGAAAGAACTGAGGGGAGTTTGGGAGAAAGAGGGGATTGATAGTAGAGAGGTGTTTAAAGTATATGAATATGTTTTAGAAGTGTTGGAAAGAAGGGATTAGTTGATGGGGTGATGATATAATATAATTAGAACAAATCAAAAGGGGGAATAAAAATGATTAAGGAGTTTTTGGAAACTAAGGATAAGGAAGAGTTGGCGGAGAAAGGAATAGAAGTTAGTGGTGGTATGATGTCTTCTATATTATATGATTTACAAAGGAAGGGGAATGAGAAGTTTTATATTAGGATTGCTCATAGGAATAAGGAGATGGGTATTAGTATGAGGTTACCAGATTTGATGAACTGGCATATGAGTAAGGAGCCGAATAGAGATTGGATTATTCAGAGTGGGGAGATTAGTGCTCCTTTTTATTTTAGAACTGAGAAAGAAGAATATAATTATAGTTTCTACTATAGTAATGGTTGGATTGATTTATTTATTAATGATGGTAAGAAAGTGGGATTACATTTATTATTTATTTCTAAAGTGGACGAGGAGGAATTAGGATGGTAGAGTATAAGAGAGAAGTTGGAGGAGGGTGTTAAGTATGTGGTTATGTGATGGTGATTTAGCGGATTGTATAGTTTTGGAGGATTGCGATTACTATTGGGAGTGTTTGGAGGAGAATGAAGAGGAGGAGATAGTTGATGAAAACTAGGGAATTAGAATGGTAGAGTATGATGAAGAGTTGGCAGAAAGGATAGATGAGTTGGAGGATATTGTAGAGAATAGTCCTGATGAAGAGGAGAGAAGGAGTGCTAAGATATTATTAGATGAATTGTGGTGTAGGGTTAGTCATAGTTCAAATTTATAGAGGGGAGTGGGGACTATTAATCCCCACTTTTTCTTTTTATTGTGATGGCCAAGTTTAAGTTAAATCTTAGTTGAGTTTGAGTTGAGTTTGAGTGTAGATGGTGGGAGGAGAGTTGGAGATTTAGGAAGATTAGTTACAGGAAATGATATATAATATAATTAAGAAATGGAGATTTACAAAACTTTTAAGGAGGAGATAGTTTATGAAAACTAGAGAATTAATAAGGAGATTTTGTCAAGAGGGATTAGTTCATGGGTCGGCGAGTAATAAGAGATTGAGGGTTATTCAAGATGTGGACTTTACAGTTTTGGTGAATTATAGAACACCAATTGCTATGCGGGATAGAGTGGGGAATGTTATATTAAATACTAATCATTATTCTACTACGACTACTAAGCACCAGAATAGGGTTAGGGAATATGCTGATGAGTTGATTGAGGAGGAAGATGAACAGGAGTTTTGGAAGAGGTTACATTTACAAGAGCAGATTAAAAATTATTAAAGGGGAGTGGTTATTAATGAATAAGGATGTTGTGGAATTTAAAGTGTTGGATAATGATTATGCAGGAATGATTGAAGGGAACGAAGTTGGTAGGTGTTATTATTGGATTAATGATAATGCTAAGAAGTTGGGGGAGGCTGTAGTTGAGGGTGATTTGAGTAGTGCTAGGATGTATGCGGAGGCAGTATTGGAGGAATTGGATGAGATGGAGAAGTTGGAAGGGGAGTTGAAGAATAACTCTTATGGATAAATAGAGGAGGGGTTAAGTCCCTTCTTTTTTCTTTTTCTTTATGGGCCAACAGTTTTAGTTTAGTTTTAGTGTTTGTATTGTAGTTATTGGGGACTTGATATAATATAATTAAGAAAGATAAAGGAGAGGATAAAAATGCAAACAGAAAACAGTAGTTTTGATGAAGGAGTACCTAGAGAATGGGCGGATAGTTTGTTGGGACAGATGGAGGAGAAGTATGGGGATAAAGGTGTTTATTTAGACAGGATTAATGAGAAAGTTATGAGGTTGGAAATGGAGGTTGATACTGAGTTTTATCAGAAGGGGTGTATGACTAAAGATATTTATGCTAAAGTGGAGGCTGTATCTGTGCTTGCTAG
>PUNW01000110.1 GCA_003552665.1 Spirochaetaceae bacterium
GGATGCCTACCGTATAGGGGCGAGTCGGTGTAAACCCGTCCTGTTCGGGAGCAAACCCGTTGAACATGAGCTCCTGGCGGCGGCTGACGTAATCGAACACCGGCACGTCTTCGACCTTCTTCCGGGTGTTGGCGTACTTGTTACAGCGTCCGCCGAACATGTAGCGATGCCCGTTGACCGTCAGAACTTGAATCGGGCAGAGGTTCTCGCAAGCCCGGCAGGTGATGACGCGGTCGTAACTGATTTCGCGCTCGATAAGCGCCTCGAGGTCGAACGCCGATTTGTCGAGCAGTCCCTCGGCGTGCTTGCGCTTGGCGAGCAGGGCAACGCCGAAACAGCCGGTGAGCTCCGGACTGGGGGGAACAAGGATGTCTTTGTTGAGGAACATCGCGAAAGCCGGCGGCACGGCGCTGTTCTTGGCGACCCCGCCCTGCAGGAATACTTTGCCGCCGATTGTGCGGTTGCCCACTACGCGATTGAGGTAGTTGGAGACGATGGAGGTGACGATGCCGGCGGTGATGTTCTCACGCGTGGCGCCGTGCTGAATGGCTTTGCGGATATCAGAGTTGATGAAAGCTGAACAATGCTCGCCGAACTTGAGCGGGGCGTTGGCGGTGAGCGCGACCGGCCCGATCTCCCGGATGTCCCGTATGTTGAGGTCGGCCTGCGCGGACTCTTCGATGAACGAGCCGGTGCCGGCCGAGCACGCTTCGTTCATCGCATAATCAATCGGAACGCCGTTCTTTAAGAAAACGTACTTTGCATCCTGGCCGCCGATCTCAAAGATGGTCTCTACCTCGTCGTCAAAGTAGGCGGTTCCCACCGAATGCGCGATGATCTCATTGTACACACCCTGGGTCTCGAGAAACACCCCGAGAATTTCTCTCGACGACCCGGTGGTGGCCGCAAGCGGGATCCGCACCGACTGATCGCCGATATCGGCGCGCACTTGGTCGACGAGCACGGTCAGGCAGTTCTTGAGCGCCGCAACTGGGTCGCCGTGCGTGCGCCCGTAGTGTGAGGCCACAATACGCTCGGTCTCAATGTCGATAAGGCAGGCCTTGGTGGTTGTAGAGCCGCCGTCCACGCCGAGGATGTAGTCTCGACCGGGCTTCACGCTGTCGCCCTGGGCGTCAAAATAGGTGACCCGGTCCTGCCACTCGTGAAGCGCGTCGAGGGTGCCGAAACCGATTGTGCTCGGACGCAGCAAGGTATCGATCGTAGGGAGCGGGGTTCCGTTCTCGCGCGCCAGCACCGCGGCCCCAAACGCCTCGAAGTAGGCGGCTTCGGGGGGGACGAGAAACTCAACCTCGGGGCACTTCTCGCGGATGAAGCGTACGATGTGCCGGTTGCGAGTGATGCCGCCGGTCAGGAGGACGCGGCCGGACTCGATGCGGGCACGAGAGAGGAAGTCGGCGACCTTACCGGCCATCACGTTACTAAGCGAGACGACGATGTCGTGCTTCTTCGCCTGGCCCTTGTTGAGGCGATGCGTGCAGTCGCTCTTCATGAACACCGAGCACCGGGTGGACAGCGAAAGAATACGTGCGTCATCGGGGACGGTCTCAACATCCTCGAGCGTCATGTCCATACGGCCGAGCTGTTGGCGAAAGAACTCCCCGGTTCCGGACGCGCACTTGTTTCCGGAGAAGTTATTGACGATCTTGCCGTCGGCGTCAATCGTGTACACGATCAGGTCTTCACCGCCCATCGTGACGACCGCGTCGACCTCAAGCCCTTTATACCGCAGCGCTGTTTCTATGCTTATCGGCTCAATAGTGTTGCCGGTGGTGAACAGGTAGCGCCCTTCCGTCCCGGTAACGAGAGTCTTGACGCCGGCAGGAACTGCCTCGTTCGAGAGCATGTTGCGCACGGTGCTCTTAACGTCACCGTCGTGCGGCAGCACCGAGCTCCAGGTGACGGTGTCACCGTCGAGCAGTACAGCCTTGAGACTCGAAGACCCTACGTTAATGCCTAAACTCACCATTCGGTGCGCCTCTCCGTTATCCTGAAGTGTCGTGCTCGCCGCGGCGCAATTAGCATACCGCGACGGGCAACAATATCTACGATAACGTTTTATTAGACCATTTGGCAACTGTCTCAACTGCATCGTGCGAAGGTATTAGCGCGTGGCAGGAAACCGTCGAACCTTCAGGGAAGCGGAGGCTTCCCATCATTCAGTCGCACAGTCAGTCGCACAGTGTCGTCGGCGCCTTCCCGGTGTTGGGGTGGCATACTGCGGTAGGGAGATGCTATAACTACAGCGATTACCGATAGGGGAGAGCACGATGAGCGTACATATTCGGGCCGAGCGTGGGGATGTGGCGGAGACCGTACTGCTACCCGGTGATCCGCTCCGCGCCAAGTACGTGGCCGACACGCATTTGCAGGATGCCCGCCTGTTCAACGAGGTTCGCGGAATGCTCGGTTACACCGGCACCTGGAAAGGTGTTCCGGTTTCGGTGATGGGAACCGGCATGGGGATGCCGTCGCATAGCATCTATGTGCACGAGCTTATTCACGATTATGGGGCCAAACGCCTCATTCGCATCGGTTCCTGTGGCGCCATACAGTCTGAGCTGCAGCTGCGTGACGTGCTGTTGGCGATGAGCGCCTGCTTCGACTCCAATCTGAACGAACAGCGCTTCGGAGGCATGGGGTTTGCACCGACAGCGGATTACGCGCTCCTATCGTCAGCCTACACCGCAGCCGAGGCTATGGGGATCCCGGTGCGCGTCGGGAGCATCCTGTCCTCAGACGAGTTCTATAGCGAAGACCCGGAGTGGTGGCGTTTGTGGTCCTCGTACGGAGTATTGGCGGTAGAGATGGAAAGCGCGGCACTCTACA
>PUNW01000241.1 GCA_003552665.1 Spirochaetaceae bacterium
ACGGTGTCCACGATGTGAAGGGCGTCGCTTGTGGGGGCACGGATACGTAGAGCGCTATTTCGGTGAACTATCTGAGCGGATCCCGCTGAAACGATGGCGATGCCCGGACTGCTGCGCGGTACATACTGTCCGTCCCGATAATTATTGGCGCGGCATGGCCGAGCTCGCAGCCCGAAACGGGATTGCCATGCTTAACCAAGATAAGCCCGAAACCTGTCTGAACCCTGAAATTTTCGGCAGGTAACCGTTGCGCTCATGGATGTCGCGAACCGTCTGTTCGTCGACAAGTTCCGCTTGTTGCTTCGCAGCAGGACGTACGCGGGCGTTTATTGCAAGATCAACCGGCGTGACAAACGTAACGATGCGGCCGGCGAATGTTAGTCCACGCGTTTGGGGCATGTTTGCGGCACAGTAGCGTCAACTTTTGCTACACTTTCTCTAAGGTTTTTTGTACATTACCGGTAGAAATAACAACCCTTGAAGGAGGAAACTTGTGCCGGTACGACACGCGAACGCGCAGTGGAACGGAAATCTGAAAGAGGGAAAAGGGACCATGAAGATCGGGGCGCATGAGTTCCCGTATTCCGCCGGTTCCAGATTCGAAAGTGAAAAAGGAAGCAACCCCGAAGAGCTGCTCGGGGCGGCGCACGCCGGGTGCTTTTCGATGGCGCTTTCCGCCGAACTTGCGGCGGCAGGTCACAACCCGAAGCAGGTCAGCAGCACGGCCGACGTAAGAATCGATCCGGTTAGCGGTGGGTTCAAGATCACCTCGATCACGCTCAACACGGAGGCCGATGTACCGGGTATCGACGCGGATACGTTTAACAAGATCGCTGAAGGCGCCAAGACGAACTGTCCGGTGTCACAGGCACTGGGCGGAGTCGAGATTAAGCTGAACGCGACGCTCAAATAGCAGCCGGGTCAACGTTCGAGCGCGGTACTCTGCAGCCGGCGATCGCTTGGTCGGCCCACTTGGCCCTGCGCGGAAAGGTCGGTCGCAGTGTCAAAGGCTTGGTGCTCGATGAGCGCATTGGGGGGGGTAGCTAGGCGACGCCGGTTGCGTACAGGGTCCGCGATTTTCAGGGATCCATTTCTCATACCGCACACCGGCTTCGGCCACCTCTTCGTCCTGTTGCGAGGGGCCGCCGCTTGCGCCGACCGCACCGACCAGCACACCGTCCTTGTACACCGGCACCGCGCCCTGGCCCATGATGAAGTTCCCGCCTTGCCGCGCGCGATATACGGCGTCCGCCACGAGGCACCGTCATTGCGGAACATCGCGATCGGGTCTCCGCGATCGTCTGTAACAGTGACGCTCATCTTCAGACCCATCTCCGCGAGCGCTGTCTTGCAGCCCTCCAGGATACGTTCGGCGTCATCAAGTGCTAATTTGCTCACGGAAGCCACCTCACATCGGAGTGGGATGAGTTTGAGAACGACACGGGCGATCACCGTCAACGAGTGTCGTGCAGTCATCGTAGAGTCGGTGTGGAACGGATGTCAACGCAGCGAAGACACGGTCAGCGTTATTGGCCTCCCGGTTGGTCCATATTGACACCCTACGGCCGGTATGGTAGCTTCAAACCACCTCTTTACCATCGGCCGGGAAGCTCCCGCGTCGATGGTCAAAAGACCACAAGGAGGACACTCACACATGAGAACCTACGAAGCTATGTGCGTCTTTCGCCCCGAGGAAGAAGAGTTCACTCGGGGAAAAGACGTGGTTCGCGAGGAGCTCAAGCAGCTTGACGCCAATATCCTCAAGGAAGAGGATATGGGGCAGCGAACGCTTGCCTATCCAATCAAGAACATGAACCAGGCCCACTACTATTATTACGTAGTGGAGATGGACCCGGCCAAGGCCCACAAGACCGAGCACGCTATGAAGCTCAAGGATGAGTTGCTGCGCTTCCTGATGGTGCGGCGCGAAGAGTCCTGACGGTTGGGTCAGCTCAGCAGAGGCTAACCGATGAAAGATCTAAACACCGTTTCCCTTGTAGGACGGCTTACCCGTGACGCCGAGCTCCGTTATACAAACAACGGCATGCCGATCTGCAACTTCTCGATCGCCAACAACTACTCGAAAAAACAGGGCGATCAGTGGGCGGAAGAGACGAGCTTTTTTGACATTGTTCTCTTCGGCCGGCAAGGCGAAGCCGTGAGCAATTACCTCAAAAAGGGTAAGCAGGTTGCGGTGCAGGGTGAGCTGCGCCAGGATCGGTGGCAGCAGGAGGACGGGCAACGTCGGAGCAAAGTGCAGATCATAGCTTCGCATCTGCAGTTGCTCGGCGGACGTTCCGAGGGTGCAGGCGGCCAGTACGACAGCGGCGGTTTTGAGCCGCGGCAGGACACGGCACCGCAGTCGCCGCCGGATTTTGAGGACGATGTCCCGTTCTAAGAGAGTGAAGACAGGAGGATTCTATGTCCAGCGAGGATAGAAACACGGAACCGACCCAGAGCGGTCAAAGCGAAGAAGAACGACGGCCGCAGTCGGACCGCGGCATGGCAGGAAGAAGCGAGTCCGCGCGCCCCTCCGGACCGCGTGGCCCCCGGCGCGATTCGGACGGCGGGCGTGGCGATGACCGCGATGATCGCGGCGGTGGCGGTGGTCGGCCGCGCGGTCGCCCTTTCTTCCGCAAGAAAGTAGACAAGATAAAGACGCAGAATCTCCCGATTGACTACAAGCAGCCTGAGGTGCTGAAGCGCTTCATCACCGACAACGGTAAGATTCTGCCGCGGCGCATCACCGGCACCTCGGCGAAGAACCAGCGCAGGCTGGTGCGTGAGATTAAGCGGGCGCGGATCATCGGCTTGCTGCCGCTTGCATGATGCATGCCGCTCGGGGTGCCCTCGTTATGGCGACACCCGGAGAGCGTGAGCAGATATGGCGTGGTCGGCCCGTCGGCGGGTAGCAGTTGAAACGGTAGCGCTTGCCGCAGCAGCCCTGCTGTTCTATCGGCTGGGGTTCCTGTTGTTCCTGTTCCTGGTGCCGCTGCAGGTTTTGTACGTCCGGCGGGGCGCCAGACCGTTCGTGGCGGCGCTGTGCGGGGTGTTCCTGGGCTTTGCGGTGATGCGGGGGCTGCAGCTTTGGACCCTGGCATCGGAGCTCGAGGGGATGAGCCCGCTGCTGCTTAGCGCCGACCTTGTGATTCCGCTGGGTCTGCTCGGCGGGCTGGCGCTGGTCAATCTGCCGGTGACGCCGCGGTTGCAGAGCGTCTATCGGGTGCTGATGGCGGGCGGGTTGCTCGCGATCCTGACCGCGCCGATTCTGTGGTTTGTGGGCAGTACGCCGGAGTTGCGTGATGCGGTAATCACGCAGTTCGAGCAGGTGTACCAGTTCGTGCGTGAGTCGGCCGGCGAGGCCGGGGCCGCGATGCCGCAGTTCGAGGAGGGTGAGTTCGCGCAGGTCTTCCTGCAGGCGGTGCAGGTGCTGCTGCGAAGTTACGTTTTTGCGTTTACGATGCTGTTGTTGGTGAACTGGTTCATCGGCAATGCGGTGTCCGGAAACTGGAGTCGCAACCCGGACACGCTGAAGAGTTTTGCCGTCCCTGAACGGCTGCTGTGGCCGAGCTTGCTCGCATGGGCGGGGGTGTTGGCCACTCGATTCGCGGGGCTCGGCGTGCTCGAGTACGTCGTCTGGAACTTCGGTCTTATCTGTGTGATGCTCTACGCGATACAGGGCTTGAGCATCATGCGGTTCCTGTTTGACCGCTACGGCTTTGGGCGACTATCGCGGACGGTGATCCTCGGCGCTATGGTGTTGATGCTGTTTATGCACGGGTTGAACATTATCCTCATCGTCGGGATCGCGCTGCTGGGCGTTTCCGAGAGCTGGGTACAGTTTAATCGTTTGGAAAGGAGTGGAGAGAACCGATGAAGGTGATCCTGAAACAAGATGTAGTGAACCTCGGTGAAGAGGGTGACGTTTGTGAGGTCGCGCGCGGGTACGCACGCAATTACCTAGTCCCCCAGGGGTACGCGATGCTGTACAACCGGGCAAACATGACGCTGATCGAAGCGCGGCGTAAGGCGATAGAGCAGCGGAAGGAAGAGAAACGCAAGGCCGCTCTGGAGATCAGCGAACGGCTCGCTGAAGAAGAACTGCAGTTCAGCATGAACGCCGGGGAGAATGGTAAACTGTTCGGTGCGGTTACGAGCGCAATGATCGCCGAGGAGCTTGCCAAGAAGGACATTATCGTTGAGCGCAAGAAGGTCGATGTCCCGGACGGCACAATCAAGGCGGTCGGTAAGTACAAGGTCGGGTTGAAGCTTTATGGTGACAAGGAAGCTGAGATCACGGTCAATGTGGTAGCGGCCAATGCCCCGAAGGGCACCGCCGCATCGGCGGAGCGGCAAAGTGCCGAAAGCAGCGCGGTGAGCGCCGCAACTGCGGGTGACGAAGCTGCTGAGGCTGTCGAAGCTTCCGGCGAGGTGACCGCCGAAGCCGCCGCGAGTGCAGCGACTGCCGAAACTGCCGAGGCCGCTGACGGTGGGGTAAGCCTACAGGAAGAGCAGGCAGCGACGAGCAGCGTCGAGGAAAGCGACGAACAGGAGGAGCAGGCATCACTCGAGGCTGAAAGCGAAGCAGCCGCCGCTGATCCGGATTCGGACGAAGAACGCTCTTCCTAGCAGCGCGGATGCGGCGTGATCGGGCGCGATGAAGGATCGAGTTCCCCCGCATAACAACGATGCGGAGCTGGCCACGCTGGGCGCGACCCTGCTCGACCCTGAAGCGCTCGGCCGGGTACTGACGTATCTGCGCGCCGACGATTTCTACAAAACCGCTCATCAACAGATCTTCAGCGCGATCCTATCGTTGTCGGATCGCGGTGAAGAGATCGATTTGATAACGCTCACACACGAGCTGAAAGCGCGCGGTGAGCTCGAACGCGTCGGCGGCGCCGGCTACGTTTCGGGGCTCACCTCGGTGGTGCCCACCAGCGCCAACGTGGAGTACTACGCGCGCATTGTGCGTGAACACTCCGCGCGACGCAAGCTGATACGAATCGCCAGTGAGATCATTGCGCAAGGCTATAACGACAGCCACGACAGCCGGCTGCTCGTGGAAGAAGCCGAGCGCCGGATCTTTGAGATCACCGACGAGCATCAGGCCGGAAGCTTTCTCAAGGCGGGCGAGATAGTTGGGCGCACAATCGAAGCGATCGAGCGCCTGTACCATACGCAGGAAGACTATACCGGTGTTCCCAGCGGTCTGCCGGCGCTCGACAATCTTACCAGCGGTTTCCAGGATGCTGAGTTCATCATTCTCGGGGCACGCCCGTCGGTCGGAAAGACCGCCCTTGCGCTTACGATGGCTGCAAATATCTCGGTTCATCAGAAGATTCCGGTAGGCTTCTTCACGCTGGAGATGTCGGATATGGCACTGATGCAGCGACTGATCGCCAGCGAAGCCAGAGTGGGATCGCAACGCATCAGAACCGGTATGCTGCGGCCTTCCGATTTCAAGAGCCTGACCGATGCGGCCGGGCTGATCTACGAGGCGCCGGTGTGGATCAGCGACACGCCCAGCATCAAGCTTCTCGATCTGCGCGCGCAGGCACGCCGGATGCGCTCACAACTCGGAATTCGCATTATCTTCATCGATTATCTGACGCTTATCGGGGCGGAGAACACCGAGATTCCGCGTCACGAGCAGATCGCGGAGATCTCCCGCTCGCTCAAGGCGCTTGCGCGCGAGCTGAATATACCGATCGTGGCGCTGTCCCAGGTGAGCCGCGAATCTGAAGGCCGGCGGCCCACGCTCGCAAACTTGCGGGAGTCGGGTTCGATCGAGCAGGATGCGGATGTGGTGATGTTTCTGCACCGGGAGCGAGGTGCTGAACAGGAAGAGGAGCAGCCGAACGTGGTCGAGACCGAGTTGATCGTCGCCAAGCAGCGTAACGGCCCGGTCGGCACTATCAGAGTGGCATTCGTTCCACGCTATACCAAGTTCGAGACGCTGGCCGAAGAGCCCGTGTAATGAAGGCGGGGGAGGAGAAGCAGCAGCATGAGTTTGTTGGAGCGGTATAACTTTGAAGATCTCGTGAACGAAGCCGAGCGCATGGTCTTCGATGAGCTTGAGCGCCAACTCGATGAGCTACCGGACACCGATGCCTGCAAGACCGAAGCGGCGGTGCTCGATATCGCCGCCTTCGCGCTGAACCACGTCCCGCCGATGTACAGAGTTACGCTGCTCGGCCGCGTCTACGCCGGAACTCTCCGCGAGAAACACGCAGACCAGGTGCGCAAGGCTGTTGCCGAAGGAATCAGTCGCGTGCGCGAAAACCCGCCGATCGGCTGACCCGAGCGCGAGCGCGCCGGCAAGTGCGTGCGCCGCCGCTCAGCGCCCTCGAAAGGCCGCTTGCGCGCCGGCGGCACAAGCTGCGCTACCGGCGTGCAGGCTCGCGGATCGGGATGCGCAACTCACGCGCGCGCAGGTCGGCCGGCGCAGTTCTACCCGGAATCAGGCTCAGATACTCGTCGGCGAGCTCCGGCCGCGCAAGGGCATACTGCCCTCGGGGGGTGGTGATCGCCCAGTTGCCGTCGTAGAAGGCATGGAACTCCAGCAGGTGCTCTGTTGAATCGGCGTGCCATATCGAGAGCGAGCCGCTGCGGTTAAGGCCGAAAACCCGGTCCTGATATGCGTAGACGTGCTCGGGGGTCTCGACGGTGGCTTCGAGCGTGCCAACACCCTCCAGGCCGTCGAAGATCTGTACACCGCGAAACCCGATCGTGCTGTATGCCCGCCTGCGTACCGGGTCAAAGGTGACGGTGGCACCAAGGTCTTCGCCGGGATGGGAATACAGGCGGGTGCCGCCGCGCAGGCCGAAATCTCGGTATGAGCTCAGGGTGGTGCGCACCGCACCGCGCGGCCCGTCACGCTCAAGCGCGGCCACGTAAAGCGTATTGCCGTGCGCATCGTAGGCCATATCGAGGATATAGAATCCGCTGACGTTTACCGGCACGGTTTCGCCGGTTTGCGTATCTACCGTGACTGCCGGGGTATCGAACACATGGTCGCTGCCGCCGGCAATGAGCAGCCTGCGCGGCCCCAGGCGGGCGAAGGTCTGAATACCGGGAGCGGAGTAGACTGTTTCAGACTCACCGCTTTCCAACTCGTAGCGGCCGATGGTGTCGGTGTTGTCGAGTATGTAAACCGCCTCGGAATCGCCCGAAGCAACCACCTGACGAGCTCTGTTCGGTACGGTTATTTCGGTGGAAGAGAGGCGACCTCGGCGTGTATCGAGGAGATACAGCTGTGAGTCATCGAGCGCGCTTGTCCATACGATGTACTTTCCGGGTACGAGCGGAGTGAGCTCGGTGTCGCGATCGTAGGGCAGTTGCATCCGGTCGTACTGCAGAAAACGGGCCTCGCTCACGTCCGCGCTCCCGTACGTGAAAAAGTCCGAGGTGATCGTAATGAGTTCGTCTCCGACGGTGAGATGCAGACTGCGACCCGCTGCCATCGCGCTCTGAACCGGTTGCGTCCGCGGGTACGCGAAGACGCGGTCCAGGCGGCTGAATGGGTAGAAGTACGTGATCGTACCGTCTTGCTGCGCAACCAGTACACGTCCCTGGTGAAACGTGAACTCGACAAAGCCGGAGCCGAGGGAGCGCGGCATGTCCAGGCGACGCAGGCGCCCGTCTCGGTATTCCCACCGCGTAAACTCATAGCCCGCGGAGACGCGCCTCACCACACCGATCTGGTCGGTCTCGGGATCGCGCCGGATCGTGACAACGTCGGCAAGCCGCCGTTCGGCGCGAGTTTCGCCGTTCAGGACGTCGATTACCACCAGGCCGTCCCTGCCGGCTCCCACCCCGTGGCGCCGGTTCGCGAGCAGTGTGAACTCCTCCAGATCGAGCTCTGTGGTAATGCGTTGAATCTCGTCGCCGCTCTGCAGATCCCAGTATTGAATGCGACCGCCGGCGGGTATATAGGTCATTATGCGTTCTTCACTGGTTGCGATCGTGACGAACGAGACGATTCCGAACCCCCGTTGGACGGGCTGTTCGTGCTCTCCGGTACGGAGGTTCACAAAACGCAGACTTCGGAACTCGGGAAGTGTGTAGACCAGAAAGTTCCCGCGCGGCGAGAACTGTACCGTGAGGGGCTCGTTATCAAGCGTGAAGTGATAGATCTCTCGCCCGGTGCGCCAGTTCCAGATCCCGAGCCGGTACCCGTCGCGGCCTTCGGGCGAGACAGTGGCCAGTAACGAAAGGTTGTTCGCCGCAGTCAGCGTACGCACCTCGAAAGGGGATGCCGGCAGGACCCGCTGCAGCCGGCGATCTTCTCCATGCCAGACGCGCACCGTTCCGTCGCTGCCGGCAGTGAACACCCGACCGGTCACCGCCTGCGACGCGATCGCGGTGACCGCGCCGAGATGACTCGAGTTGACCATGACGCGCGCCTCGCGTGCATCGCGGGCATGGATCCAGACCGGCAGCAAGACCACAGCAGCGACAACGACAGCCAGGATACGAACGCTTCGAGACATCAGGTTTCTCCTGTGCGGGCTGTTACCGGCCCGCCAAGAATAGAATATCACTGAACAGCGCGAATATAATCAACGATAGAATCAAAATGGTGCCGATGAACTGGTAGCGGTAGATCAGTTTGGGACTGAGCTTGCGCCGGGTAGTGCCTTCGAAGATAAACAACAGGATTTGGCCTCCATCCAGCGCCGGAATCGGCAGCAGATTCATGATAAACAACGCCACGCTCAACAGGCTCAGGAAGTTGAGTACCGCGGTAAACCCGGCTCCAACTCCGACGGTGAACCCTTCGGTCGCCACCTCGCCGACGATATAGGTGATACGTACCGGCCCTGCGACCGCCTGGGTAAGATCGATCCCGGCAAACAGCATGCCCAATCCGCGAATGTACAGCTGAACCGTATTGCCGGTCTCGCGCACCCCGGCGCCGACGGCCTCAATTGGTCCGAGTTCGGGAGAGCTCACCTCCATCGGCTCGAACGCGACACCGATCTCGCGGCGGCCTTCTTCGGTGCGCGACGGAGTAACCTGTTTCTCGAGCGTTTCGGCGTTACGCTCGATCCTAAGCTGTACATACCCCGATGTTTGCTGCAGACGGTCGGTGAACTCGACCGAGTGAGGCACCGGCTCTCCGCCAACCTCCTTGATGCGGTCACCAGGGCGAACCCCGGCTATTTGCGCTCCCGAGCCCGACTGTACCGAGCCCACTACCGGCGCTATCCACGGCAATATGCCGATCTGGCCCGCTCCGGTTTCGCGATTGAGCTCGGGAGTAACCTCGACCTCGAGCTCCTGCTCATCGCGCAGTACGCGGAAAACCAGCGGTTGGTTGGGTGCCTGGGCGACGCGCTGCTGGATCTCCCGGTAGTGCTCCACAGGCTCGCCGCTGATTGCCACCACGTAGTCACCGGTCTGTAGGCCGGCCTCGGTGGCGGCTCGGGCTTGCACCTGGTTGTAATGCTGATACTCGGATGCGAGCACGATCCGATTCTCGAAGGTCTGAATCGTGAACCCTGCGAACCACACGAGTGAGAGCGCAATAACCGCAAACACAACATTCATGAGCGGGCCTGCGATGGCGACAGCTATGCGGCGCCAAGGCGTTGCGCCGTAGAAGGTACCCTTCTCAGCCGGGATGGTCGAGTCTCCGGCCTCCCAGGCCTTGACGAGCATCTCCTCGCCTTTCATTTTGCAGTATCCGCCGAACGGGAACAGCGAGATGCGGTACTCGGTTCCGTTTCGGGTGAAGCCCCAGAGTTTCTTCCCCCAACCGATTGAGAACGCTTCAACGTCTATTCCAACTGCTTTGGCGGCGAGCAGGTGGCCGAGCTCATGGACGAATACGACCACACCGAGGCCGATTAGTCCTATTATGATATTGAGGCCGATCACTTATGGCTATCCTTACATATACAGTATCAGGTAAAGGTAATAATACAGCGGGGCTGCGAACAACGCGGAGTCTACCGAGTCCAGTAGGCCGCCGCGCCCCGGTATCACCGTTCCGCTATCCTTGATGGTCGCGGACCGTTTCAGCGCCGACTCGGCGAGGTCACCGAGTATTACCGCCAGGCCTACCAACGAGCCGAGCACCAGGTGCCGCAATGGCCCGCCGGGAAAGACGTCCGGTCTGACCGCAGCTGCAACCACAATCGTTAGTGGCGACATAACGAACCCGCCGACGAAACCGATCAACGTCTTGTTCGGACTAACCGCCAGGATCCCGCGGCTGTGTTTTCCGAACAGCTTTCCGGTTGCATACGCTAGGCTGTCATTCAAATATACCGCACACAGGAACACCAATACCAGAACGGTAGCGTTGGGCAGGCCGGTGATGCGCACCGCGTAGGCGACAAATAGCCCGGGATACAGAAGTAGTACCAACGTGGTGGTGGCGTGGGGGAGAATCTCGGAAAACTCCGCCGGGTCTTTGCGAAAAGCCTCGACCCCGAGCGTCGCCATGGTGGCAATTGCGAGAATCCCGAGCTGACTTTCGATCGGGACCATCCCGGTGACAGAAAGGTACGCGGCAATCGGCAGTATCGTGCCGAGCAGCGGCAGGCCTAGGCCATGGAGACGGTAGTTCTTCGCTTTACGGGCGAACAGGTTTGCAGCCTCAACAGTACAGACCGCCGAGGACGCGATCGCAAGCAGGTTGAACCCTATGTGATAGGGTTCATCGAGCAGAACGACGATCGCCAACAGGAGCGGCAGCCCGATGAAAAACACCAGCAGCCGAACGCTTAGGTTGCTCATTTCACTCCGCCGTAATTGCGCTGTCGCTGCTGATAATCCTTGATCGCCGCGGTAAAATCCTCAGCCGTCCAGGCCGGCCACAGACGATCGCTGAAGTACAGCTCGGAGTAGGCCGACTGCCATAACAGAAAGTTGCTGATGCGCTTGTGTCCGCCGCTGCGAATGATGAGATCGGGATCGGGAAACTCCGGCAGGTCCAGATAGGGCCGCAGCGCATCGATGCTCAACTCAGGATCGGGCGCCTGCTCGTGAGCGGCAATCCAGCGGTTCACCGCCCTGACAATTTCATCGCGCCCCCCGTAGTTGACCGCAAGATTCACCTTGATTCCGTCGTAGTGCTTGGTGTCCGCAGTGACCGCAGCGATCTCAGAGCGCACGTCGGGCGGCAGCTTGCCGATGTTGCCGCTGTGGTACAGCCGGATGCGGTGTTCGCGGTAGAAGTCGTACTGATCGCGGAGATTGCGTGCCACCAGGCCCATGATGAACGCAACCTCGTCTTTAGCACGCTTCCAGTTCTCGGTCGAAAACGAGTACAACGACAGGTAGCCGATGCCGAGCTGTTCCGCCGCGACGACCACGCGCTTCGCCGCCTCAACCCCTTCGCGGTGGCCCTGCGTACGTTTGAGCTTTCGTTGTCGTGCCCAGCGCCCATTGCCGTCCATGATGATGCCGACGTGCGCCGGCATGGATGCGTCGCTCAAGGATTGCGGCTGATCTGCGGCGGTAGTCATCAGAGTTCCAGTATCTCTTTTTCCTTGGCCTCGAGCAGCTCGTCAATTTCTTTTGTGTGCTGGTCAGTCAGCTTCTGAATCTCGTCTTCCCCGCGCTTGGCTTCATCCTCGCTGATATCTCCGTCTTTCTGTGCCTTTTTGAGCGAGTCGTTAGCATCGCGCCGGACGTTTCGCACGGCAACGCGCGCCTGTTCGGCCAACTGCTTGGCGTGTTTGACGTATTCCTTCCGCCGTTCTTCGGTTAGCGGCGGGATGTTAATGCGGATCACTTTGCCGTCGTTATTCGGGTTCAGCGAAAGCTCCGATTTCTGGATCGCCTTCTCGATTTCCCCAATCACCGACTTGTCCCAGGGCTGAATCACCACGAGGCGCGCTTCCGGAATTGAAATCGTCGCGAGTTGGTTCAACGGGGTAGGGTTACCGTAGTACTCCACCTTGATGCGCTCGAACATGGCTGAGCTCGCGCGCCCCGTTCTCAGCCCGCTGAACTCGTCTTTTAACGTCTGTACCGATTTGCTCATTCTGCTCTTTCCATCGGCAATGATGGCGTCCATACGCGGTCTCCTTCACAGCCGGCTCCCGGATCGAGGCCGGGAACCGGTCTAACACGGTTTACTCTTGTTCGCCGACTTTGAAATAGGCGAAATCGGATATCGTGATCTCGTCGCCGACGTCCTTGCCGATATCGGCGGCGACCTTGGCTACCGAGCGCTTGTCATCCTTTACGAACGGCTGCTCGAGCAGACACACCTCCGCGAGGTGCTTATTGAGCTTGCCCTTCACGATACCTTCCAGTACCTTCTCGGGCTTGCCGAGATTGCGAGCCTGCTGCATGAAGATCTCCTCCTGTTCCTTGACGTACTCGGCCGGAACCGCGTCCTTGGAGAGGAAGGTGGGGTTGAACGCCGCCACATGAAGAGCACAGTCGAAGGCAAACTGGGATACCTGGTCGTTCTCCAGTGTCTGGGGATTACCGGCACGAACTTTTACCAGCACTCCGAGGCCGCCGCTTTCGCCGTGTACGTACGGTACGACTTTCTCGTTGCTGTCGGCTGTCATCCGTTTGGCGCGCCGCGCGGTCATGTTCTCCTTGATGGTGCTGATCGCCTCTTTTACCTGTTCAGAGATCCAGTCGTTCTCGATGCTGATGTTCTCACGCGCAACGCGTTCCACGATTGCGTTGCCGAGAGCAATGAAGTCTTCGTTGCGGGCCACGAAATCGGTCTCGCAGGCGAGCTCGAGCACCGCCGCAGCGCTGTCGGTGACGGCGGTGAAGATTCTCCCTTCGTTCGTCGCGCGTCCGCTTCGCTTAGCAGCGGCCGCTAGACCCAGTTCCTTGAGGATGCGTTCGGCTTTCGCGAAATCCCCCTCAGCCTCGGTGAGCGCTTTCTTACAGTCCATCATTCCCGCTCCGGTCTTATCCCGGAGCTGCTTCACATCTGCCGCTTTTATCTCCACGGTTTAGCTCCTTCTGTGTTATTCCTCATAGAGTTCGTCCTGATCGATCCCGGCCTGGTCCGCC
>PUNW01000249.1 GCA_003552665.1 Spirochaetaceae bacterium
GAAGCAGCCGCAAAGGCAAGTTGTGGCGCAACACCTACGGCAACACCAGGCGCCGCAAGGACAACAGACCCCGACCCCCAAAACGGAAGCGATAGTGCCCGGCGGGTGCAGCAGTCGCAGTTGTGCCCGGCGGCCACGGCTTCGCCTTCACAATCCGGAGTAATCGACTGGAGCACATTCGTATGACCGAACGTCCCGCCGGGTCTGCACCTGACCAGGCGGATTATCCTTCTGACACCTGGGATCTTCTCGCCGAGACGAGTCGAACGTTTTACCTCTCGATCTGCAAGCTTCCGGCCGATGTCGGCCGGGTGCTGTGCGTCGCGTATCTCCTGTTGCGGGTTTCCGACTTCTTCGAGGACAGCGCGGCACTCGAAGCAACTGAGAAGCTGCGCTGGCTCGAGCGCTGGTACCACGCGCTGGATGGAGAACCCCTGAGTACCGATTGGAGCGCGCAGATTGGGGCAATCGGCGCGACAGAGGTCGACGTCGCAGCCGCTCAACGAGCGCCTATGATCCTCGCCGAGTTCGAGGCTCTGCCGGAGGAGATTCGTGAGTCGGTTCGACGCCATGTGCGTGACTCCACTGCAGGCATGATCCGCTGGATCAAGCGGGGGCCGTACGTAGTAACCGAGCATGATCTCGACGACTATATGCACGAGGTCGCAGGCCGCGTGGGCTACCTCTCCACCGAGGTGTTCGCCTGGGGCTCGCCGGCGATCGCCAGACGGAAACGTGAGCTCATGAGCCTTGCCCGTGACGCAGGACTGGCTCTGCAGACGGTCAACGTGCTACGGGGCATCCGGAAAGACTACCAGCGCGGCTGGGTCTACATTCCCACCACCTACTTTCAACAGGCTGAGCTCAATCCGCACCAAATGTTTGAGCCGGCCTACCACCAACGGGCCTTGCAGATCGTTAACGTGCTCGCCAACAAGGCCGAGAGGCACCTGCACAGCGCCATCGAGTATGCACAGACAATACCGCGTAGCGAGCAACGAGTTCGGCGCGCGTGTCTCTGGCCTTTCCTGTTTGCCGCCGCGACCGTCGGCATCAGTCGCAACAATCCCGAAGTCCTGTTCGGCGAAGCGAAGATCAGCCGAGCGCAGATCCGCAGAATCGTGCGCGCCACGACACTGTTCGGCTGGTCCAATAAGTTCATCAGCTGGTATTTTTCCCGCCTCGTGCTTGGAAACGGCACGATGTCATTCTGACCGTGGTTCAAGCTGACCGTGGTTCAAGAAAGAGCGAAAAGGAAGAACGTATGGGTAAGAAGCTTGCAATCGCGGCGTTCCTCACTCTGGTAACGATTTCGACGACTCTCGCCGAGCCACCGGGCAGAGCCCCGGGCACCGCCTACAGCCCCACGATCGGAGGGGTAGCAGTACATGACGGGATGTTCGCGCCGATTGTGAATCCGGCGGCGCTCGGGATCGGAAACGCCACCGGGTTCGGACTGGCGTTTCCGTTTCCGGGAGGGTACGACCAAATCGAGGACGACCTCGGTGAGCGCTACTCGTTATTCCTCAACGCCGGAGCATTCGCCTACAATCTGCGCCGGGAACCCGAGTTCTATCGCCACAAGCTTGCGTTCGGCACCGGGATCACCCCCAGGGTGAACCTCGGAGCCGGATGGGATTGGGAAGATGCCGGCTTCACCGGCGGCGAGTTGGATTTGTCGGCGCTCGGGCGCCCGCTGCCGGCGCTCTCTACCGGCGTGGTCGCGCACGATGTCACCAGCGTGGACACCACCTACACCTTCGGTGTGGGGCTCCGTCCGCTGGCGCTCTTTGCTCCGCAGGCGGGATCGCGCCTGACGTTCGGACTCGACGTTTTCTGGGAACCGCGCGAGGAGCTGGAGTTCGACACGCTCAGTCTGGCACTCGAACCGCTCGACGGGCTGGAGCTGCGCGCCGGGTGGAACGCACGCGACGAGGTCTTCTCCGCCGGGGTTGAGCTGAGTCTTGCACATCTGGCATTCGGAACCGGAAGCACGGTGCAGGCCGATGAGCCCGATGAGTTCGCCGACCTCTACGCCTTTGTCCCCTACCGCCGCCGGCGGAGCTTCATCGAAGACCTCACTCCGAAGGTTATCGATTACGATGAAGCGACGCGGATTCGCACGCCGCCGCGCACCTGGCCGTGGGCGCCGTACAAGCCGCTCGCCGAGCTCATCGATGATCTCGGGCGTATCGCCGAAGACCCTTCGGTGCAGGCGGTGGTCTTCACAAAACAGAGCTTCGATGCGTCGTTTGCCAACCTGGTTGAGATTCGCAACGCGCTCGAACAGCTGAAAGCGCAGGACAAGAAGATCTATTTCTATTTCGAGGACGTCTCCCACCTCACCTACGCATTTGCCGCGTCGGTAGCTGATGAGATCGTGCTGCACCCACTCGGCAGCGTAGACATGCGCGGGTTTCATTTCAACCAGATCTATCTTGGGCAGTTTCTCGGTAACTACGGTATCCGCTTCCACAACTTCTCAAGCCACGACTATAAGACCAGCTTCGATTTCCTCAGCGAGCCGGAGATGAGCGACGCCGAACGCCAAATGTGGACGACGGTACTGGACGATTACACCGCGCAGTACGCCGAGCTCATCCGGCATGGGCGCGACGAGCGACTTTCGGACGAGGTCGAGCAACTGATTGCCGAAGGGCCGTTCCTGCACGCCGGACAGGCGCTCGAGGAAGGGCTCGTGGATCAGGTGATGTACCTCGACGAGTTTGAGGACTGGGTCGAGGGCGAGCACCGTTTCGCGCGGGTGACACGGCGCGACCCGACGCCTCCTGCAGTGTATGACTGGGCCCCGGCACCGCGTACGAGCGTTGCGCTGA
>PUNW01000336.1 GCA_003552665.1 Spirochaetaceae bacterium
GCAGCTCATGATCCTGGGGCTGGCAGCCAACCTGGAGCTCCGGCACCTCCCGCTCGGCGTTTACGATCTTGACCGCAGCGAGCACTCGCGCGCATTCGCCGAGCGCTTCTTTCACGACGAGTACTTCACGCCGGCGCATCCAATAGAAAAGGACGCCGAAATAGACCGGCGACTCCAGCGCGGCGCAATCGGCGCGGCACTCGTGATCCCGCACGGTTTCGAGCGCGACCTGGTGCGCGGCCGCTCACCGCGCGTGCTTTTCGTAAGCGATGGGAGCGAATCGACCACGAGCATGATCGCGGTCCAGTACGCAGGCCGGATCGCACGCAGTTACGGTGCAGCCCCGACGGACGCAGCTACCAGCGACGGCGCAACAACGGATCGCCCGCCCTCCTTAGCGCGCTCGCCGTCGACGGCAGCGCGGCTGGTCCCGGAGATACGAATCTGGTACAACCCGACCTTGGAAAGCCGCTACTTCATGGTACCCGGTATTCTTGCGCTTGTTCTGCTTGTGATCACCATGGTGCTGACCTCGGTCGCGGTGGTGAAGGAGAAGGAGCGAGGAACGCTCGAGCAGCTGATTGTTTCGCCCCTCAGCACCGGGCAGATTGTGCTCGGCAAGCTGCTTCCGTTCGCCGGGGTGGGCTTCATCGACGTGCTGCTTGTACTCGCGGTCGCACGGGCGGTCTTCGTCGTGCCGGTTTCCGGAAGCCTCCTTTTGCTTCTCGCCTTGTCGTCGGTTTTCGTGTTGACCACGCTCGGCTTGGGCCTGCTGATCTCCACCGTAGCCGAAACGCAGCAGCAAGCGATGATGACCGCGGTTTTCTTCGTAATGCTGCCGATGATCTTCCTGTCGGGCTTCGTCTTTCCGATCAAGAACATGCCCCAACCGGTACAGTGGCTGACATATCTGCTGCCACTGCGCTACTACTTCACGATCATCCGCGGAATCTTCCTCCGGGGTGTCGGGCTCGAGATCTTGTGGCCGAGTGCCGCCGCCCTCACAGCCTACGGCCTCGCAGTCCTCGGAGCGAGCGTGTTACGGTTTCGCAAGCACCTCGAATAGGGTGTCGCATAAATGCCTTTCGGAAGCCTCCGGACTGTGTCATACTACTGCGTGATTTTCGATCAGGCTGCAGCGTGGCGCGGGCTACCGACCTCTGCTAAGCTGAACAGCATGATCGAAGTGACAAAACAGAACGATGAAACCTATTCGGTGACCGTTTCCGGCAAGCGCACGACGCAGCATCAGGTTACCTTGACCAACGACTATTATCAGAAGCTCACCGGCGGCAAGGTCTCTCCGGAAACACTGATCGAGCGCTCGTTTGAGTTCCTGCTTGAACGCGAGCCGAACACCAGCATCCTCGGACAGTTCGAGCTTCCGGTTATCAACCGCTATTTCCCGGAGTACGAACGCGAAATAGGCCGCCGATTATAAGCAGGGCGCCGGCAGAAGACACTCTTGCGCGACGCGGCTCGGGTCGAGGTCCGGGGCAGCCGGCGAAGACCGTCATCTGCCGGACACCGTCACCTGCCGAACACCGCAAAGTAGAGACTCGTCGGGCGTATCTGCATTTCACCGGAACCGTCGGTAGACGACTGTACAAGCCCGAACTCCTTCGCAAAGCCGTCGATAAACATTCGTTCGACGCCCAAGGTGATCAGGCCGCGTATGCCAAAGCCCGTCTCCCACGGCTCCGATTCAGCAAGCTCCTCCGAGACTGCCGCCGCGAGCGGCGGCGCGGCTGCCGTAAAGCGCTCTACGAGCTCCGAGGCCGGAAACCAAGCCGCGGCCTCTTCCTGTACCGGCACATCCGGCGCATCCGCTTCCGCAGGCCCATCCGGCCGTTTCGAGCCCGCCCGCCTCGAGAGCTCCCCGACGGCGTAGAACAGAAAGCCCGCCGACTCACGCAGAAACGGCACCGGCGCGAGATAGCGGTGATAGTCCCATTCCATCTCTGTGAACGTGGTGTCGAAGAGCCGGCGGTACAGTACGGCGGAATCGGTCACCTGCCGCAGCTGAGCGCCGGCGGCGAAGCGTTTCCCGTCGTACTCGATCAGACCCACCCGCTCGAGTAGTGTGCGATAGTTGTAAAAGGGCCGGCAGTCGATCTCACGTTTCGGTCGCATTATCTCTCTAACCTCGTCCGACAGGGCGGCCGAAACCAGGCGTGCATCGAAGGCTTCGGTAACCAGCCGCGGAGCAACGTAGCCGGCCTGCGTTGCCGGAACCGCACCGTCTTCCTCGAGCTTGTTCAGGAACCACCGGCAGAACCGCATCACCGGCGCACGACTCAGAATCTCCTCTGCATTCAGCCCGGCGCGTTCAAGCTCCGCGGTGATCTCCGCGGGGGCGCGCAACACTAGGGCGCCCGGTTCCTGCGGCAGCTGCCGCCGGGTAAGGCCGTGAAACGCGCGCGGCGAAAGCCCGAACCGGTCGGCGGCTTGCGAGGCGCCGCCGAGGTTGTCGAACATGGCCTCGAGTTTGCCACGGACGGCTGAGACGGTTTCCGGCTCAACGTCGAGCGCGGTCGCGATCTCCGCATCTGTTTCGGCGCGACCTTCGTTGTGGTTCGCCACAATGCGCGCCATCAACGCCTCGAGGGTTTCGCGCGTGAGCGTGTCCGGCAGCTCGCTCTCATCGCTTGCTCCGCCGCCGAGCTCACCCGTGAGCTCAGAACGGAGGTAGTCCATCGGGTCCTCATCTTCCGAATCGTCGGGTTCCCGCGAAAAGCGGTCCTCAAGCAGCCGAACCGTATCGCGGTAGCCGAAAACCTGCTCGGCCGCCGCAAACCCCACCATCGAAACCTGCACATCCGGCTGTTCGGGAAA
>PUNW01000227.1 GCA_003552665.1 Spirochaetaceae bacterium
CATCGTGCCCGAGCCGGTCGAGCTCGTTCCAGCGGTCATGCCGCAGACCGAACGCGTAGGGAACCTCCGTTCCGTCTTCGGTTTTACCGCGCTGGTGTAGCAGCTGCCAATACTCGTCGGCGAGTTCCAGCGGGTTTTCGGTTCGCATTCGGTCCCAGCGATTCCAGTCCTCCACGGTCGTGTAGAGTCCGCCGGCGCCGTATGCCTGATAGGTGTTGATATAGGCCTGAGAGAAGCGCTGTCCGACCCCGGCCGCAATAGCTGTTCGCGGTTTGTAGCTGATCACCCGGTTGGGGATCACCCGCCGACGATCGTCGTGAAAATGCGTCCGCTCCATTCCAAGTGGCTCGAAGAGCTCCGCTGCGGCAAAGGAGTCCAGGGAGTTGCCGGTTACCGCTTCTATCACGGCGGCGAGGACCAGATAGTTGCTGTTGCTGAACGACATGCGTTCGCCCGGATCGTGGATCAACTCGCCGGCCGTGGCAATGATCTCGAGGTAGTCCTCGAGAGTGAGAGGATCGGCCAGGTTGAAATCAAGGAGTTCCAGCAGTTCGACGAAATCCGGCAGACCGGCGGTGTGATAGATGAGGTGTTCAATACGCACATCTTCGGCCCAGCTCGGCCAGTCCTCCAGATACTCCCCGACGCGGTCGGAAAGCGACAGCCTCCCCTCATCCAGCAATACTGCTGCCGCCGCCGCGGTCACCTGTTTTGAGAGCGAGCCGGCGTAGAAGCGGCTCGTATTCTCAAGGGGGATTTCATGGTCGAGATTGGCCTTGCCTCGGTAACCTTCGTACAGGACCGCACCGCGATGGAGCACTGCGATCGCCAGTCCGGGCTCGTCCGGTTCCGCGTGCTCCGCGAGAATCCGATTGAGCTCGTCCTGCGCCGCTTCAGGCAGCTGGAAATCGACCTCTCGTGCCGGCTGCTCCTCGCGTTCCTCGCTCGGCGAAGCGAGCAGCATCGCCGGGTACACCAGCGCGACCGCTGCGACCGCCACCGCCAAAGCTGCGAGCGCCGGGCGCCATCCGCCCAACAGCAGCCACCAGACGACGCGTGTTTCGCTAAGGGCAAATCTTCGACTATATCTACTCACTATCTACTCACTCGGCTCTACCCGCTCGAATCTTCGTGTTCCTGCGCCTTCGGTGCGTATCAGCATACGTTTGCTCACGCCGCCGGCATCGTCCTCAAAGCTGACACTCCAGCGGTCGAGCGAGAAGCGACGCCCGCCGTGCCAATCTAGCCGCACCCGCCCCCCTCGCGGTCGTTCAAGGTACAGCGCGCCGGCTTCCAGCACAACCTCAAAGCGCGCACCGAAAGCCTCCTCTTCATAGATCCCCACGAACTCAGCGAGCTCCTGCTCGAAGATCTCTTCGAAGACGATATCGGCAACGCGCCGCATGTGTCGAGTAGGATCGATATGCGCCGAATTGCACAGCACGATGATGGTGGTGTCGTGCTCCGGAAAACGCTGGTAATGACTGCGGAATCCCATGTAGTTGCCGTCATGTCCAACAGCTTCGAGACCTTTGTAGGACCCGACGAACAATCCCGCCGCGTAGTTGATTCGTCCGCCCGCGTGGCTGCGGGCAATGCGCCGCATGTTCTCGGCGAAACCGTCGATCGGGGTCCTGTTATCGTAATAGTTTCGTTCCCACCGTGCGAGATCTTCAAGCGTGGTAAACAAGCCGCGGGCGCCTATCCAGGTCACGTGGTTGCGATAAAACTCGCCGAAGCGAGCTCCGCCTCGGTCGCTATCCAGCGGCAGATAACTCATACTGCGGTTGGGCACAATCAACCCGGGGTCGTCGTGTACGTGCGTCGACTCCATCCCTGACGGCTCGAACAGGTGTTCGGCGGCGAACTCGTGAAGCGTCCGGCCGCTGACTTCCTCCACCAGTTTGGCGAGCAGAATGTAGCCGGTGTTGCTGTAGGCGTAGCGAGCTCCGGGATCAAAACTGAGCCCCTGCTGGTTGCGGAGCATGCGCATAATCCGCGCATCGTCGGTCACCGGGTCGAGCCCGCGGCCCTCGATATGCAGCAGGTGAATCAGGTCACGTACTCCGGATGTGTGGTGGACGAGACTGCCGACGGTCACCGGCCGTTCGTGCGCGCCGCGCGCCGCGAGATCGGGAAGCTCGGGCAGGTATTGGCGAACATCGGCCTCGAGATCAATCTTTCCCTCCTGAGCCAGGAGGAGCACGGCGGCGGCGGTGAACTGTTTGGCGACCGAACCCACCATCAGGCGTGATTCGGCGCTCAAGGGAATATCGTAATCCAGGTGGGCCATGCCGTAGTACCCGCTAAACTGGAGCTCACCTTCCACGACCACGCCGACCGCGCACCCGGGCGTGTCGTCCCGGTTGTAACGGGCGAACTCGGCATCGATGCGTCCGGTGTCGATATTGAGCTGCGGCTCAGTTCCCGCAGACTCAGCGCTCCGCAACGGAGCCGACGCGGTCAGGCTCGCCGGCATCAGCAGGAGGATCACAACAACGGAAGCTGTTGTAACAGAGCGGTGTCGGAGCATAGCGGTCAGCGTTGGGGAAGCTGAGGGCCCTCCCAGGCGACACGAGGTCCCTTCTCCTTGGTGTTCATGGCAGACTTGATCGCGATATACTCGCCGAGGTTCTCGGTAGTCAGAAGACCGTAGATGTCTCCGCGCTGCGTTACCACCATCGTCCGCACCCCGGTTTCCTGCATGCGTGTGAAGGCGTTTAGCAGCGTTTCCCCGGCGTCGACGGTATGCACCTCGGTGCCCATGGAGTCCTTAACTAAGCCGCCCTCGCCGTGCTCCGGAAGCGCCTTAGTGAGAGCCTCGCGACTGAGA
>PUNW01000306.1 GCA_003552665.1 Spirochaetaceae bacterium
GCAGGAGCTTGTAATCGCGGAGCTTGTTGTTGAGCACGCGCTCGCGCGAGTCAAACGCAAAAGCTTCGCGGGTGGTGTAGCCGATACCCATCGCCATCGCGCCCACGATCTGGCCGCGAGCGAGAGCCGGGTTGATGACTTTCCCAACGTCCATCGCACATGCCGCCCTCACTATCCGAAAGCTTCCGTCGCGCAGATCGACCTCAACCTCAACACCCTCGGCCCCGAGAGTCCACTCCAGACCGGGGCGTCCTTCGCCGGTCTCAGGATCCAGGTGTGTCAGGTGACGGGCGATGTATTTGCCGCGCCCGATGACCGGCCCGCCGATGGCGTTGCCGTTCGGGTAGACGTACCCGTTGGCGACATCGGCAAGGCTGAGCCCCTTCTCCGGGTCGTCACGCAGGAATACGCGCCCACCGGCAACCTCGAGGTCTTCTTCCGGACAGCGCAACGGGGCGGCCGCGACGCGCTTGATCTGCCCCACCCCGTCATCCACCGCCCCCAGCGCCGCGCGCCCGCACATGTACAGCGTGCGGCTCGCGGCGGTCGTCCAGTCGTGCGTTGAGCGGTCGGTCATGACCTCCGAGACAACATGGATCTGTTCGGGGTCCATCTGCAGCTTCTCGGCCACCAGCTGTGCGAGGCCGGTATAGATCCCCTGACCGATCTCCACCGCTCCGGTGACGAGATTGAGACTTCCGTCCTCATTGAAGGTGATAAGGGCTCCGGCGTCGGTGAAGGTCGGAATGGCGGGTGCTTTCCAGAAACAGCTTACGCCCTTGGTTCGAACCGTGTGCTCGTCCAGCCGCCTGAACGCTCCCTGTTCCCACTGCACCGCCTCGGCCACCTTGTCGATGCAGGTGAGGAGGTCGCCGGTATTCGGGTCGAGAACGTCCTGGCTGGGGCTGGTATCCCCCGGTTTAACCGCGTTCATGCGTCGCAGCTGTACCGGATCGACCTGCAGCTTCTCCGCGAGGAGCTCCATTGTGCGCTCCACCGAGTAGCTCATCTCGATGTGTCCGAAGCCGCGATACGCAGTAGCAAAGGGGTGGTTGGTATAGACCGAGAGCGAGTCCGCCTTTACGTTGGGAATGCGATACGGTCCGGTGCAGGAGTAGCCTGCCGCTCGGCTGACGTTAACGGCGTAGTCGGCGTAGCCGCCGGAGTCAAACAGAAACTCGATCTCGGCGGCGATGATGGTGCCGTCGCGCCGCGCCCCGAACCGAACCCGGGACTGCAGACCGGGTGCGCCCGGCGAGCTCACCATGTCCTGTTCACGGGTGTTGGCAACCCGAACCGGCCGGCCGCCGAGCTCGCGCGAAAGCAGGTAGACGAGCGGCTCGAGCTGCACGCCGGCTTTCCCGCCGAAGCCGCCCCCGATCTCGGCTACCGCAATCGTGAGCTTGCCGGGCGGGATACCGAGGCAGCGGCTCATGATTCCCCGCACGCCGTACGGCGACTGGGTGGAGCTGCGGATGATGATCCGGCCGTCGGCGCGGATCTCCGCGGTCGCAACTCGCGGCTCCATAGCGGCGTGGTCGGCGGGGGGGAAGCTGTAGCTCCCTTCGACCACGACCTCCGCCTCCTCGAACGCTGTATCGGCATCGCCTTTGCGAATCTTGGTGCGGTTGCCTACATTGGTGCCGGGCTCGGGCAGTATCGCCGGAATGTGGACGTACTGATCCATCTCCGGATGCAGGATCGGCGCGCCCGGCTGCAGCGCTTCCCGCGGCGAGCGCACCGCCGGCTGTTCATCGTAGCTGACCCTGATGAGGGCCGCCGCGGCGTGCGCGGTGCGCTCGTCGTCGGCCACCACCGCGGCCACCGGCTCGCCGAAGTAGCGCACCCGTTTGCGCGCTAGCGGCGGCTTGTCGCCGAGGTACAGGCCGACCAGGAGGGGAAAGTCGGCGCCGGTGAACACGCCGCGCACGCCGGGGTGGGCGCGTGCCGCCGTGGTGTCGATCTCACCGATGATCGCGTGCGCTACCGGGCTGGTTACGAGGGCTGCGTGCAGCATGCCCGGCAGGGGGTGGTCGGCGGTGTAGCGGGTGCGCCCGTGCACCTTGTCGGGTGCGTCCTTGCGGGCGAGGCTCCGCCCAATTGCCGTGTGTTGCTGTCCGGGATGCTGTTCCTGTTGTGAGCGCTTGTCCATCGCAGCCCTCTTGCGTGATAGCTTCAAGAATAATTGCGAACCGCATCCAAGTCAAACCTGGGTCATGCACTCAACTACCTCACAGGGAATTATCGCGCGGGAGCTACCGCGTGCGAACCACTGTGGACCAACACCCGCCGGACGATGCTCTGAGGGGCGCCGTACCGTGGGGCCGGTGCTGACACCTGACACAAACTTCCGGGAGATGAAGTATACTGAGCGTGAGCATGACCGACCGGAATGAGCATCGACAGCAAGCGTGCGGGTTCAGGGGCAGGGGGCTGATTGCACACGAGCGGGGGGCGATGATCCCGCGAGCGTTCAGCGGAACCGTGATCGCCCGCTTCGAACACGCCGTTACCATAGCAGTGAGCGGAGAGTCTCTGATCATGGCGCTGGTTACGCGCCGCGAGGGGATGAGCGCGCGCGCACTGTTGCTACCGGCTCTGCCGCGCGAGCTGAGGACCGGGGCGGCTGTCTGCGCGTCGGACGGGCGCGCCCGCTTTGGCGAACAGCCGCGGGGGCGTTCGTCTGAGTGGGTGGCCCGAACCCTCACGCCGGCGCCCGCCGCACAGGCCACAGCCGCAGCGGGAGGGGAGATCGATTTTGCCGGCGCGCCGTGGTACTACGGGCACCTCTCTGCCGCGCCGGTTACCTCGTGCCGCTCCGAGCAGATGGTCGCGCCTGTGCCGCCGCCGCCAGCCCTGATCGCAGGGTTGCTCGAGATTGTGCGCGAGCACGGACGGGGCGGCGGGCTACTGGGGCTGCTCGACCGGCGCCGAGAGAACGTCTTCAGCGCTTTCGCCGCGCGGCTGCTGGGTATCAAGGGTGCGCGGCGGTCCACTGCAGAGTACGAGAAGCTCGTGGGGCTCGGAGGGGGGCTCACTCCCGCCGGCGACGACTTTGTGATGGGTGTGCTCGCGGCGGAGGAGCTTGGCGCGCCGACGCTGATCGACCGCGATGCGGTTTCCCGGCGGCTCGCGCACGCCGAAAGCACAACTGTGGTGAGCGCCACGATGCTGCGTCTTGCGCTGGCCGGTATGTTTCCTGCCTATCTGACCGCGGTCGGCGCTGAACTCACGGCCGTACCGGCCGCTATGCGGGACGCAGAGCGCCGCGGCGGGCCGGCGAGAGCCTCGCGGGAGCTTCGCCCAACCGTGCTGCGGGCGCTCGAGTACGGCCACAGTTCCGGCACCGACGCCCTCGTCGGTCTCCTGTGGGGGTTGACCGGTGCACGAGTCGCTGCCTTCGGCTCCGTGCCGGTTTGACAAGCACCGAAACTGGGTATAGCTTGTGATTACCCTTTTTCGACATGAACCTTGCAGCGCTATACTGCCGGAAACGCCTGTTGCTGCCGGAACAGCCATCTGTTTCGATGGGTGTAATGGTTCGATGGGTGTAATGGGGGTGTCCGGCGTCATAAAACTGAAACACTGCCTGTGGGGAGGCCGTTGCTTTGAAAAGAATAATCGTCCGAAAGGATTCCTATTACGATTCCGTGGTGCTGATGTCGATCAGTGCCGAGATCAAGAAGATCGACGGAGTCGGTGAGGCCGTTGTGGCGATGGGGACCGAGGTCAACCTCACGCTGATCAAGGACATGGGGCTCGATTCCGATGAGGTGCGTGCCGCCGGGCCGAATGATCTCATCATCGCACTCGAAGGCGAATCGGAAGAAGTCGTGAGCAGCGCCGAGACCAAAGTCAACGAGCTGTTACGCAAGAAGAGCTCGGCCGACGGCCAGGCCGCCTATCGCCCAACCGGCGTTGAGTCGGCCGTCAAAATCATGCCGGATGCCAATCTGGTAATCATCTCGCTGCCGGGTCAGTACGCCGGGCGCGAGGCGCGCAAGGCGCTGCAGGCCGACCGGCATGTGATGCTGTTCTCCGACAACGTGCCGATCGAGACCGAGATCGAGCTCAAGAAGCTGGCGCAGGAACGCGGCCTGTTGATGATGGGGCCGGACTGCGGAACGGCGATGATCAACGGTATGCCGATCTGTTTCGCGAACGTGGTTCGCCGCGGCGAGATCGGGCTCGTGTCGGCCGCCGGCACCGGGCTGCAGGAGGTCGCCTGCAGTATCGAGAAGGCCGGAGGAGGCGTCTCACAAGGGATCGGCACCGGTGGGCGTGACCTCAAGAACGAGCGCGTCGGCGGGACCATGGTACGCATGGCGGTGGAGGCGCTCGCTCAGGACCCGGAAACCAAAGTCATTGCGGTGATCTCCAAGCCGCCTGCCAAGGCGGTGATCCCGAGCGTGATGGACACCCTCAAGGCCGCAGGTAAACCGTGCGTGGTTCACTTCATCGGCGCCGAGAGCGCCGCCGGTGAGGGCAACATCCACTACGCAACCAGCCTGGAAGAAACCGCGCGGATGGCCGTCGCGCTCTCGCGCGGTGAGCGCTACACCGGGCAGGAGTTCGACATGCCGGAGGAGGAGATTGCGGCGCTCGTCGAGCGCGAAACCGCCGGGATGGCGCCTCAGCAGCAGTTCGTACGCGGACTCTTCGCAGGCGGGACGCTTACCGATGAGGCGGTGTTCGCGTTACACGAGCCGCTCGGCGGGGTGTACTCGCTCGACCCGGTTGATCCGGCGTTCGAGCTTCGCGACCCGCACCGCTCGCAGGGGCATACGATCGTCGATCTCGGCGAGGACGTGTTTACCGTCGGTCGTCCGCACCCGATGATCGACGCATCCATCCGTACCGAGCGGATCGAGCAGGAGATGGAGGATCCGGAGGTAGCGGTGCTCCTCATCGACTGCGTGATCGGTTACAGCTCGCATCCCGACCCGGCCGGAGCGATGCTCGGCGTCCTGCAGGCGGCTAAGTCGCGCGCACGCGAACGCGGCGGCTATCTTGCGGTCGTCGGTTCGGTGACCGGCACTGAGGGTGACAGTCAGAACATCCACGACCAGCGTCGCAAGCTCGAGTCGGTGGGGTGCGTGGTCATGCCGTCCAATTATCAAGCGGCGAAGCTGGTGGAGCGCATCATGGCACGGAGGGCATCGCAATGAAGACCGACAAAATAACCGAGCTTTTCAAACAGGAGCTCAAAGTCATCAATATGGGGCTCGAAACGTTTGCCGATAACCTCGCCGAGCTGGGAGTGCAAACGCAGCAGGTAGACTGGAAACCCCCGGCAGGCGGGGACGCGGGCCTGTTGGAGTTGTTCGATCGCCTGGAAGCCAACACCGAGCTCGATATCGACGCCGCGAACGCCGAAGCGGTGTCGCGCATCATGCAGGCGAAACCGACCCTGGTCGATATTGGGATCGCGGCCGACGTGGTACCGGGAATGCACAAGAAGCTTATTCTGCACGCCGGGCCGCCGGTTGCCTGGAAGAACATGGCCGGACCGCTGCGCGGCGCGGTGATCGGTGGGCTGATCTATGAGGGGCTTGCCGGAGACGCCGGCGAGGCCGAAGAGCTCGCAGCCTCAGGTGAGATCACTTTTGACCCGTGCCATCATCACGATGCAGTCGGGCCGATGGCCGGCGTGGTAACCGCGAGCATGCCGGTCTGGGTGGTGGAGAACACCACCTTCGGGAACAAAGCCTACTGCACGCTCAACGAGGGGCTGGGGAAGGTGCTGCGCTATGGCGCCTATTCCGAGGAGGTTATCAACCGCCTGAACTGGATGGCGGAGGATCTGGCTCCGACCTTACGCAAAGCGCTGCACCTGCGCGGCCCGGTAGACATCAAGAACATCGTCGCTCAGATGCTGCAGATGGGCGACGAAGGTCACAACCGCCTGCGAGCGGGGACAAGCCTGATGATTCGCGAGCTTGCACCCTATCTGGTGATGCTCGATGAGCCGAAGGAGAAACTGTCGCGCATTCTCGCGTTCATGCATGAGAACGACCACTTTACGCTCAACATAACGATGCCGGCGAGCAAGAGCTCGGTTGACCCGGCACGCGATATCGACGGCAGCTCGCTGATCGTGGCGATGGCGCGCAACGGCACCGAGTTCGGCATCCGCGTCTCCGGACTCGGGGACCGGTGGTTCACCGGGCCGGCGTCGGTGGTCGACGGGCTTTATCTGCCCGGTTTCAGCGCCGCCGATGCGGCCCGCGATATCGGCGACTCGGTCATAACCGAGACGACCGGCATCGGTGGTTTCGCGATGGCCGCCGCTCCGGCGATCGTAAAGTTTGTCGGCGGCACCCCGCAGGACGCCATTACCTTCACGCGCCGGATGTACGATATCACGGTCGCGGAGAACGACACCTATCAGATCCCGGCGATGGACTTTCGCGGTACACCCACCGGCATCGACCTGCGCAAGGTCGTTGAGACCGGAACGCTGCCGGCGATCAACACCGGCATCGCGCACAAGGACCCCGGCGTCGGCATGGTAGGGGCAGGGCTCGTGCGGCCCCCGGAGAACTGTTTCCGTGAGGCGTTTGAAGCATTCGTGGAGCGGTACGGCGCGTAAGCGCATACATCATAAATACGGACATTACATTCAGCAGTAAGGAGTAAGAGCATGAAGATTATCGATCTGACGATCCCGCTTGGAATAGGAACGCCGGCCTGGCCGACGTACGAGCCGCTCGAGGTGAAGTACTTCAAGCGACTGGCGCCGAACGGGGCGAACGGTCAGCTGGTCAAGCATTCGAATCACGTGGGTACGCACCTCGACGGTGAGATCCACTTCTATACGCCCGGTAAGGATATCGCCGGCTTGGATATGGATTTCCTCTGCCACGACGGCGTGATCGTAGACCTGTCCGACGCGGCCGGCGACTACGATATCTACACCTCCAAGATGGTGGAGGACCGCGTTGAGGTCCGTGAGGGTGATATTCTGATTATCTCAACCGGCTATCATCAGTACGGCTGGGATCAGCCGGGTGCCGATGAAGTGCGCTACATGATCAGGCATCCGGGGCCGGATCGCGAGTTTGCCGAGTGGTGCAAGCGCAAGAAACTGCGCTGGATCGGTGTCGATTGCGGCAGCGCCGACCACCCGATGAATACCAAGATCCGCGACTGGATGCCGGCGCAGGCCAAAGAGTGCGACGCCTACTTCCAGAAGACGCTCGGCAAGGGCCTCGAGGACGTCTTTACGCCCGACAAATACCAGCTGATGCACATCGAGATGTTCAATCACGGAATCGTGCACGCCGAGTGCGTCGGCGGCGATATCGATCTGCTGCTCAATCGCCGGGTGAAGATCGGGTGTTTCCCGTGGCGTTTTGTCGACGGCGAGTCGAGCATCGCCCGGATTGTGGCGTTTGTGGAAGACGACGAGTACGACGAGTTGATGGCCAAGAAGGCCAAATGCGAGCTCACGAAGTACGGCGACGTATCGCGCGCCGGCAGTCAGTGGCTCATCGATGAAGCTCGCAAACGCTAAAAAGGGTAGGGCATGAATAAACCGCTTGAAGGGGTAAAGGTTCTCGACCTCACGCGCGTGTTGGCCGGCCCGTTCTGCACCATGATTCTTCAGGACCTCGGCGCCGAGGTCCTGAAGGTTGAGGTGCCGGGTACCGGCGATGACTCGCGCAGCTTCGGACCGTTCAAAGACGGGCGCAGCCTGTATTTCATCAGTATCAATCGCGGCAAGCGCAGTATGACGCTGAACCTCAAGGATGAGCGCGGGAAGGCGGTTCTGCGCAAACTGCTCGCCGAGTACGACGTTGTTGTGGAGAACTTCCGGCCGGGCGTGATGGAGAAGCTCGGCTTCGGGTATGAGACGTTGTCCGAGGAGTTCCCGCATATCATCTACGCCGCCTCGTCCGGGTACGGCCATTCCGGCCCTTATTCGCAACGGCCGGCCTACGACATCCTGGCTCAGGCCGGCGGCGGGCTCATGAGCGTAACCGGCTGGCCGGACGGGCCGCCGACGAGGGTGGGCGTTTCAATCGGCGACATCACCGCCTCGTTGTTCACCGCGATCGGGATCTCGTCGGCATTGTATCAGCGCACCCGGACCGGACGCGGGCAGAAAGTGGATGTGGCGATGCTGGATTGCCAGGTCGCGATCCTAGAGAATGCGTTGGCCCGCTTCCAGGTGGAAGGCAAGAGTCCCGAGCCGCTCGGCAACCGCCACCCCACGATTTCGCCGTTTCAGGCGTATCGATGCGCCGATGAGTACATCGTGATAGCGATCGGCAATGACCAGCTCTGGCAGCGGTTCTGCGCGGCAATCGGCGAGGATGCGTTGGCTGAGGACGAGCGTTTTACCACCAATCGGCTGCGCACCGAGAACCTCGCCGAGCTCAACGAGATTCTCGAAGGTGTCTTCACGACGCGTCCGGCCGACGAGTGGCTGTCACTGCTCGAAGACGCCGGCCTTCCGTGCAGCCGCATCAACGACATGGAAAAGATCCTCGACGACCCGCAGGTAAGAGCGCGCAATATGATCGTGGATGTCGAGGACGCGCGCGCCGGCGTAGTGCGGATTGCCGGTAATCCAATCAAAATGAGCACCATTCCGGAGGAGGATAAGCGCCCGCCGGTTCCTGATCTCGGCGAGCATACCGAAGAGGTGCTGCGGGCCCTTGGTTACAGCACGGCTGAGATCCGGGCGCTGCGTGAAGAGGGGGTTATATGAGCGATGTGGCGCCTCGTGATCTGAGCGAAGAGCTCGACGATCTGCGAACGAGGTGCCGGTTGTTTGAGGAGTATCTGGATGCCCGGCTTGCCCGTATCGCCGATCTGGACCGCCGGATACGCGCGTTCCTGCCGGAGCCGGGGCGCCGTGAGCGTCTGCTGCGCGAGTTCGGGGAGCTGCGGCAGGCATTCCCGGCTGCGGCTGCAACCGCGGCTACGGCTGTGGGGGAAGCCGGCGCCGGCGGCGGGAAACGGCGCCCGCCGCTCTTCGGCGCGCTTGTTGGGGTGAAGGATCTTTTTCACGTCGATGGGCTGCCGACCACAGCCGGGTCGCGGCTTCCTCCGGAGGTGTTTGCCGACCGGCAGGCTGAAGCGGTAAACCGGTTGCGACGTGCCGGTGCGCTGGTGCTCGGCAAGACGGTAACCACCGAGTTCGCCTACTTCTCACCGGGCCCAACCCGCAACCCGTGGAATCTCGAGCATACTCCCGGTGGTTCGAGCAGCGGCTCCGCCGCGGCGGTTGCGGCAGGGCTTACCCCGCTGGCGTTGGGAACCCAGACGATCGGCTCGGTGACGCGCCCGGCGGCCTTCTGCGGGATTGTCGGTTTCAAGCCCAGCCTCGGGCGCATGCCGGCCGACGGGATCGTTCCGTTCTCGCGCACGATGGATCAGGCCGGGCTGTTCGCTGCGACGGTTGCTTCGGTAGCGACCGGTGCGGCGGTTGTCTGCGACAACTGGAGCCCACGCAAACCGAATACGAAACGCAGCCTGAGCGTCGGGCTGTTGGAAGACCCCTACGTCGAGCAGGCGGAGGAATCCGCGCGCCGAGCTGTAGTTGGCGCTGCCGAGCGCCTTGCAGCGGCCGGCTATGGTGTCAAGCGCCTGGCGCTGTTTCCCAATATCGAAGCGATCAATGCCCTGCATCTGGATCTGATCGCTCGCGAGTTCGCGCAGTTGCACGAGCAGTGGTACGCTGAGTACGGCTCACTCTACTCCGAGAAGAGCAAGGAGCTGATCAAGAAGGGCCGAGCGGTTACCGAAGCGCGTGCCGAGGAGGCGAGGCGGCACGCCGAGAGCGCGCGCTCGCGTGTGGAGCAGACGATGAGGCAGGCCGGGGTTTCGGCAGTGCTTTCGCCGGCGAGCGTCGGGGAAGCCCCGGCCGGGATCGAAGCCACCGGCAGCCCGATCATGAACTTGCCGTGGACGTTCTTCGGTCTGCCCACCGTGACGGTGCCCTGCGGGCTCGGACCGCAGGGGCTCCCGTTGGGACTGCAGATCGCCGGCTACTACCAGGACGATGAGCACCTCATGAGCATGGCTTCCGCGGTTGAAGCCGCGCTCGGTCCGCTCCGGCCGGCGGGGTAGCTCTCACACAATTGCATCACGCCGCAGCCCGGCGACCGCCTCCTCGGAGTAACCGAGTTCAGCAAGGATCGCATCGGTATGCTCGCCGAGCGTGGGCGCCGCCTGCTCGGTGGCGGGCGGGGTCCGCTGCAGGTGCATCGGGTTGCCGAGGGACCGTACGGTTCCGGCGGTGCTGTGTTGCAGCTCACTGATCATGCCGCGCTGCACGAGCTGGCGATGCTGCAACGTCTCCTCGGGGTGATGGATCGGTCCGCAGGGAATCCCGGCCTGCTCGAAGGTCGCTATCCACTCGGCAACCGATCGCTGCCGGAAATAGGCGGTGAGCCGGCGCTCGAGGTCCTCCCGGTTCGCGACCCGCTCGGCGTTCGTCGAAAACGCGCCACCTGTGCTCCCGAGTTCCCGCCCCGCCCCAGGGTAATGGTGTTCAAGCAGCTCCACCAGGCGTTGCCACTGCGCCTCGGTGCCCGCGGCCAGAATGAACCAGCCGTCGGCCGCCCGGAACGGCTGGTACGGGGCAATGTTCGGGTGGGCGTTGCCGCGCTTTTGGGGCGGCACGCCGGTAGCGAGAAACGCGGAAGCGATGTTTGCGAGCCAGGTGCTCTGACAGTCGAGCAGGGCGAGGTCGATCACCTGCCCCTGACCGCTGCTGCGACGTTCATAGAGCGCCGCGAGCGTCGCCATCGCCGCGTACATGCCGGTAGTGATGTCGGCCATAGGGGTGGGAAAGCGCATCGGCGCGTCATCAGGCTCGCCGGTCAGCGCCATTGTGCCGCTCATCGCCTGCGCGATCACGTCATAGCCCGGTTTTTCCGCCTCCGGTCCGGTAAGGCCGAAACCGGTGATCGAGACCCAGATCAGTGCCGGATTGCGTGCGGTCACTGTTTCGGCGTCGATGCCGAGTGCCTTCCGCGCGGCGGCCCTCGGAATGTTGTGAACCAGCACGTCGGCGCGATCGATCAGCTCACCGAGCACCGTGCGGGCGCGCGCCTGCTTCAGGTCGAGAGTTATACTGCGCTTGTTACGGTTGGTTCCTAGAAAGTAGGTGCTCTCGCCGTCTTGAAACGGAGGCCCCCATCCGCGCGCCTGGTCGCCGCTTCCCGGCCGTTCGATCTTGATGATCTCGGCGCCGAAATCACCGAGCAGCTGGGTGCAGTAAGGCCCTGCCAGGGCCTGCGTCAAATCCAGCACGCGTATTCCATCCAGAATAGGACAACTCATTATATCCTCCCGATTATCTACACCGCTAAACGTAGTTAATCATTGACAGAGGGGCAACCGTCGGGTGAGTATACGACCGAGTCCAATCGGGTACCGTTGGTACCGGGCTTCATTCCGCATTCTTTAGCGTACAAGGGGTTTGCTATGTCCGATGATCCGAGAAATACCGGCCCGGGACAGGGAAAGGACTTCGAGGAGGAGTTCCGCGAGGGCAAGGATATTTCTTATCGCTTTTCGACGCCGCAGAAGGTCCTAATCGGGCTCCAGCACACGATGGCGATGCTGGGTGCAACCGTACTGGTTCCGGTGATCACCGGGCTTAACGTTTCGGCGACACTATTTGCGGTTGGTGTGGGGACCCTGATCTTCCACTTCTTCACGAAAGGTCGTGTTCCCGGCTTCTTGGGTTCTTCTTTCGCGTTCATTGCACCGCTGTTGATTGCCGCCGAGACTTTGAGCCTGCAGCACGCGCAGGCCGGTATCATCGGCGCGGGTGTGGTGTATATCATCGTCGGTCTGATCGTACAGGCGATCGGTCCCGACCGTGTAGCCAAGATCTTTCCACCGATCGTGACCGGGCCGATCATTATGGTTATCGGGTTGGGACTCGCGCCGGTGGCGATGGACATGGCCGGGGATAACTGGGGGATTGCGCTCGTTACCCTGCTGGCCGCCATCGGAATCACGATGTTCGGCAAAGGCATCATCAAGGTTATCCCGATCCTCGGCGGTCTGATTATCGGCTACATCGTAGCCAGCGCGGCCGGCCTGGTCGATTTCAGCGGAATCGCCGAAGCCGGAATCGTGGGGCTCCCTGGGTTCACTCTGCCGCGGTTTGAGTGGCAGATTCTCCTAATCGTCACTCCGGCCGCGATTGTGTCGATCATCGAACACATCGGTGATATTCTCGCGATCGGTAACACAATCGGGCGCGACACGCGCGTTGATCCGGGTATCGATCCAACCCTGTACGGAGGCGGTGTGGCCACCATCATCTCCGGTCTGTTGGGCGGGCCTTCGCTCACCACCTACGGCGAGAATATCGGTGTTCTCGCGATTACGCGCGTCCATGCGACCTTTGTCGTCAGTATGGGTGCGGTGTGGGCGATCGTCATGGCGTTCATCCCCAAGGTTGAGGCTTTCATCACCTCGATTCCCGGTCCGGTAATCGGCGGTGTCTCGATTTTGCTCTACGGGATGATCGCCGGTGTCGGTATTCGGACCCTCGTTGAAGGGCAGGTCAGTCTGCTCAAGCCGCGCAACCTCATTATTGCAAGCGTTGTGCTGATCATTGGTGTCGGCGGGGTATCGCTCGAGGTCTTCGAAGGGCTGGAGCTCAGCGCGATGGTGCTGGCAGCGGTCGCCGGTATCATCCTGCAGCAGGTACTGCCTTCGCAGGAGTAATCGGAGTCGCCCGAGTAATCGCGTTCTAGATCTGTGTAGAATCTGTTGACCGGCCGGTCGGCGCGCTTGCGCCGGCCGGCAGTTTGTTCAGCGGGCGCCGGAACGCGGGAGCCTACTTGATGATCTCCCAGCTCCAGTTCGCGCGGTCCTGCTTGTACAGCTCCAGATATCGTCGAGCCACTGCCTCGGCGGTATGATCGCTGGACTCCTCCACCGGGCGCGTGATCGTGACCGTGCCGGCATGGATGCCTTCGTCCC
>PUNW01000102.1 GCA_003552665.1 Spirochaetaceae bacterium
CCGAGACCTGCTGGGGAACTCGGAGGCCGTGGTCGAGTAGCCCGTCGACAACTCCCATTGCTACGAAGTCGTTGGAAGCAAAGATGCCGGTTTCCACGGTATGGACACGGTGCAGCGCGATTATTCGGGCCGCAATATTGTAGCCGTCCTCGAACGTGTGCACATCGTGGTATACTTCCAGATCCTGAGCTTTCCCGTGTTCTGTTATCGCGTCGATGAATCCCTGGGTGCGCTCTTCGGTAGATTGGTGGGGGACACCGATCAAGCACAGGAATTGCTCGACCGGAGTCCGTAATAGACATTCACCGGCAAGCCTGCCGCCGGCATAGCTGTCACCGGCTATGTAGCTGATCTCTTCGCTTTCGCTGCAGCAATTGACAAGCACGAACGGCACTCCGGCTTCTCTCAGAAACGCGACGGCATCCGATTCCGGATCTACGGCCGCGATCAGGACCCCATCGACGCGATTACGGACGAGCGTCCTTACTAACTCGCGCTCTTCATTCACGTCCCAGTTGGAGCTGGTCAAGAGCATCGTATAACCGCCTTCTCGCAGAACGCTTTCGACACCCTTAGTGAGCTCCATGAAGAATGGGTTGGCCATGTCGTCGATTACCACCCCGAGGGTGTGAGTCTTGCGCGTCGAAAGGCTGCGGGCGATATGGCTCGGCTCGTAGTGGTTGCTCGCGACTGTCTGCAGCACACGGGCACGGGTCTCGGCGCGGACATTCGGGGCGTTGGCGAGCACCCGAGACACGGTAGCGACCGACACATTCGCGATGCGCGCGATATCGTTCATCGTCAGGTGCCGACCCACGGCGCACTCCTGGAAGGTCCGTCGGAAACCTTCCCAATGAAAGCGTTTACATTTCGCATATTACTACCAGTCCCGATGCTCGTCAAGTTGGGCCTTGACGCTGTCAGGCGCGCTGGTCTTGGCACCGCACACGCCGGAAATCGAAGCGGCTACCCCGCGGATCCGCACCGATTTGCCACGTATCATTCGTTTCTCAGCGTCGCACACATCACTCCGGAGTTGACAGCCGTGTCGGGTGGGCCTATACTGCTCATGTAAGCGCTTACATTATATCCGCAATCGGGAGTCACCCGGTACGGCTGGCCAGACTGGAAAGGAACGCTGAGAAGCGATGCAGAACAAGCGATTGCATCAAGTGCTTCAGCAGATATCATCCCAACGCGTAGCGGTTATCGGTGATGTGTGTCTTGACCTCTATCTGTTTCTCAGCGACGTATCTGAGGATTCTCTTGAGACGGGCTTGCCCACCCAGGTTGTTGAGAGGGTCAGCGGCTATCTCGGCGGCGCCGGCAACGTGGCCGCTAACTGCACCGCCCTTGGTGCCGCGGAAGTCGCGCTGTACGGTGTGATAGGTGACGACCTGTACGGACGTGAAATCCTACACCTCTGCGAAACGCTCTCGATCCGCACCGCCGGGCTCGAGCGGCAGCGCGATGAGTGGCACACGAACGTCTACACCAAACCGTATCGTCGCGATACCGAGCAATCGCGAATGGATATCGGGACCCTGAACCGTCTGCAGGCGCAAACGGCGATCACCATGCTGGAGAGACTCCGTGAGGAACTGCCGAGCTTCGATGTGGTGATCATTAACCAACAGGTTACAAACGGGCTCCACTCTCCGGAGTTCCGCCGAGGACTCGCTGAACTGATCGGCGCAATTGCGGGGACGCCGGTATTCCTCGACAGCCGGGACTTTCCCGATGATTATGCCGGCAGCATCCGTAAACTCAACCTGCGTGAAGCCCGCCGCACTCCGGAAGCCGAGTCTTTTGAAGCGCTGCGCGGAGGGGCGGCCGGAGCGCTCGCTCACCAGCTGGTACGACGGTGGGGCGCACCCGTATATCTTACTCGGGGGGAGTCGGGTTGTGTTGTGGCCACCGAAGACGCTGTTTTCGAGCTCCCCGCAGTTGCTGTAGCCGGGCCTATCGATCCGGTGGGTGCGGGCGACAGCATGCTTGCCGCCGCCGCATTGGCGCATGCCGCCGGCTCACCGCACGATGAAGCCGCCGCTATCGGAATTTTGGCCGCCGGCGTGACCGTTCGAAAGCGCTTTCGAACAGGCGTTGCCACTCCGGATGAGATTCTGGTGCTCTCCCAGCAGGCCGAATATATCCACAATGCCGATTTAGCATCCCATCCAAGTCTTGCTGTATACCACCAACAGTCACACATCGAGATCGTGGCTCAAAGCCGGCGAAACAACAGAGGCCGAGGGAACCCGCCACTTCGCTACGCGATCTTCGATCACGACGGTACCATCTCCACGGTTCGCGAGGGATGGGAAGGAATCATGGAGCCGGTCATGTGCGAAGCTGTGCTCGGCCGGCCGCTGCAGGAGGTGCCGGCCGAGGAGTTACGGGTAGCGCGTGCCCGGGTCCGAGAGCTCATCGATCGAACTACCGGTGTACAGACGATCGTTCAGATGCAGGAGCTTGTATCGTTGGTCGAGGAGTTCGGTCGAGTCGCGGGAACGGAAATCAAGAGCGCCGAAGAGTACAAGGCGATCTACAACGAGCGTTTGATAGAGCTCGTTCGCGAGCGCCTCGCCCGCTTGCGTCGCGGCGAGCTGGCCGTCGAAGACCTGACGATCAAGAACGCCGTGCCGCTGTTGCGCAGGTTGAAGGAAGCCGGGGTGCGGATGTACCTCGCGAGCGGTACCGATGAACAGGATGTGCGCGTGGAAGCGGAAGCACTCGGCTACGCCGATTTATTCGAAGGGGGTATTGTCGGATCAGTTGGTGACGCTGAGAACGATCCGAAGAGCCTGGTTCTCAGGCGAATCCTCAAGG
>PUNW01000111.1 GCA_003552665.1 Spirochaetaceae bacterium
GCCGAACCGCTGCCGGAACAGCAACACCCGGGCGGCTTCACCGCCGAGCTTGCCCGCCGGTGTGACCGCTTCGACAAAGGAGCCGCCCAGGTAGCGCTGCATGACAGCCGGCCAGCGGACAGGGCCGGCGGAGATCTCTCGCAGCAGGCGCACCCACTGGTATCCCAGCAGGGAGAGCGAAAGGCACTGAATCGCCATCAGGCCCGCTACACCGTACCATGGGACCGCAGCCAGTTGTGTCCACACCTGGGATAGCGTCCCTCGCGGTACGAGCGCTACGGCCGCGAAGAGGATCGCGGCGGTCACGCCGAGACGCGCCGTTGTCATCCTGCCGGCCTTTGTCATGCCACATACCTCGAGCGGTCAACCAGATGCAGCTCTGAACGGTCGAACGTCGGCATCCGATGGCCTACCGCGCGGGCAGGAGGCGCCGACGGTGTTAACGTGCCGTACTCACTTTCCAAACCGGGACGCGGCAGTCTAAACACAACGCGCACTGCCCGCCGACCGGGACCAGCCTCTGCGTTTCGAGCGATATTTCGATAGATCGCAGCCTTCGGCCGGGCCTGCAACGCTACCAGGACCACGTCGGCCGCAGGCAATCCGTCATCGGCGGCATCAGCTTCGACAATCGAAACCTGTTCCCGTAGACCCAAGCGGGCCACAACGGCGCGTGCCTTCTCCACCGCATCGGCGTCACAATCCACGCCGATGACCCGTGCGCCGCTGAGCTGCGCCGTGAGCACCGCCGTAAACGGCAGCGAGCCGCAGCCGATATGGATGACCGTGTCGTCGGCACTTACCTCGGCCAGGCGCAGTTCCCGGGCAACCAGCGCCCGATACGGAAACGCATAGATATCAAAAAACCACGGCTTCGACGCGGCACGCCGTTCAAGCGCCGCCACAAACCGCGCAATAGTGCTCATCACAATCCCCCGCCGGGCTTGCACCGCGAGGCAATCGGACAGCCGCTGCAGCGCTCGGCGCCGGCAGTGCCGCCTGGACGCACCCCGAACGCGCACCGCGCCGATTGCGGGCCGTGGTGAAGGAACCACAACCCCAGGAGCAATGCTCTCAGTGCGGCCCGTCCAAAGTATATAACGATCTCCCTGCCCCGGCGTCGTGTTTGCGTACCCAATACTATGTAACCCACATTTGTTTTGGCTTACCTAACTTTTAAAGGATAAACTGCGATTTGTCAATGATATAGTTCCAGGTTTATCGAAAACCGGGAAACCGGGGCACAAAACGCGAACCCGCATCGCGCCGCGGCTCCACGCCTCCGCCCCTCCACACCACGCCTCCACGCATATTGTCCCGACGCGACGAGGCACGTATACTACGCCAACATGCAGAACGAGCACTCGCCCTCGTCACAACCGGGCGTCCCGGAGACAGCTGCAGCGCGTCCGCCGCTCACCCCGTCCCCGAAGCTCGCTAAGGCTCGACTAGCCACACTGAACATCTTCTTTATCAACGGGGCCGCACTCGGCATATGGGTGCCGCACATCCCGATTGTACAGTCACGTCTGGAGCTCGGGCCGGCTGCTCTGGGGCTCGCGTTGCTCGGCGTCGGCGCCGGATCGTTGATCGGAATGCCGACTGCCGGATTGCTGGTGGGCCGCTTCGGCAGTCGCGCGATCGCGACGGCCGGTGCGCTGGTATTCCCGCTTCTCGTCGTGGTTCCCGTTGTGGCGCCCGGGTTTTCTCTGCTGGCCGCGGGGCTCTTCCTGTTCGGCCTCGGGAATGGCGTCCTCGATGTGGCAATGAACGCCCACGCCGTGGGCGTCGAGCGGCGTTACCGGCGTTCGATCATGACCTCGTTCCACGCCGCCTGGAGCTTCGGGGGATTGGCCGGCGCGATGGCAAGCGGGCCCGCCATCGAGCGGATCCCGAATCCTGACGTCCGCCTCGCCGTTCTGATACTCCCGCTGCTGATCGCGGCTGTGTGGGGCTCTCGCCGGCTGCTTCACGACCTTGCAGACCACGGAAGAAGCACTGCAACCATTGCGCGTCCGCGGAAAGCCCTCCTCGGTCTTGGGCTGGTGGCGTTGCTGGCGCTGATCGGGGAGGGAGCGATGACGGATTGGAGCACTGTCTACCTGTACGGAGAGATCGGAGCCGGCAGCACGGTCGCCGCCGCCGGGTACGCCGCGTTTGCGCTTGCGATGGCGATCGGGCGCGTAGGCGGCGATGCGGCAATTCGGCGCGTGGGCCGGCTGGCCGTGCTCGCCTGGAGCGCTCGATTAGGGGCTTTGGGGATGGCAGTTGCGTTGCTGGTACCCCGTCCGGCAGTCGTGCTGGCAGGCTTCGCGCTGGTAGGCCTCGGTGCCGCGAATGTAATCCCGATCCTGTTCACCACCGCCGGTCAGATCTCTCCGGACGCACCCGGCAAAGCGATAGCCGCGGTGGCGGGGCTCGGCTATATCGGGCTGCTATCCGGTCCGATACTCATCGGCAGCACAGCCGAGGCTCTGACCCTCCCCGCCGGGCTGGCACTGGTCGCGCTCGCCTACCTGTTTGTTTCATTCGGCGCACGCGTCGCCAGAGCCCCGTCAGACTGCTGACGCAACCCGGCGGTTGCCGGCGGCAGCTCGGCCTCTGCTCAGCTTGACGACTCCTGCAAACCATACTAAACTATTAATTGCTGTTGAAAATATTTGCGTTCAATATTTTTTTACTCGCGGTTCTTGAGCAAAAGACAGGAGGAATGCTTCTTGGACCTGTACCGTGAAGACGCCGAGATAGAAGAGATTTGTGCCCGTATCTGGGGCGACGACATTCACTACGGCCTTTACGAAGGAGAAGAGGATCGAATCGAGGAGGCTATCCGGCGTGCCAAGGCGGTGATGGCTGAGCCGCTTCCTCTGAGCTCCGATTCCCTGGTGCTGCAGGTTTCGTGCGGTTACGGCGGAGCGGCACGTTACCTGGCAGAACGCTTCGGCTGCCGCGTCGTCGCCACCGATGCTTCGGAGCGACAGTTGCGCGAAGCGCGTTGCCTCACCGCCGGGACTCCCCAGGCCGAGCTCATCAGCTTTGAGCTCGCCGACTATCACCGGCTCCCGTTTCGAGATGCGGAGTTCGACTGCTGGTGGTGTCAGGAAGCACTCCTGCAGTCAACCAACAAGCCGCGCGTACTCACCGAGGCCTTCCGAGTGCTTAAACCCGGGGGCTATGCGGTGTTGTCAGATCAGATTCTCCGTCCGATTCGCTTCAACCCACAGGAACTCCGCGCGGTACGCGCGCGGTTGCGAACCGACACGATCGTCGGTCCGGCCGATTATACCGCCATGATCCAACACGCCGGGTTCGAGCTGCTGGAGCACCGCAACTGGCAGAAACACGCCGCGATTCACCGCCGCAAGATTCGTGACCGGCTCGCAGAGCTCATGCCGGTACTGATCGAGGAACTCGCCCCCGATACCCTCGAACGCGGCTATCGCACCTCGAACGACTGGGCCGAGCTCGCCGAAGCGGGAAAACTCGGATTCGACTTCTACCTCGCTCGCAAACCTTCGAGTTGACCTCGCCTTACTCCTCGGAGGACTCCGTTCCGATAGCTTCGGCGATTCGGTCCCATACCATGGTGGCAATACGCTGGTCGACACCGAGCACCGGACTTACCGTCAACCGCGCCTCGGGATGCGCCCGCCGCTGCGCCTCAATGACCGCCGGAATATCACGCGTGACGTGCGCACCTTCGTACAGAAACACGGGAACCACCACGATTCTCCGATATCCATCGGTGACCAGCCGTTCGATCACGGTTGCGAGGTCGGGACTCGCGAACTGCAAGAACGCCGCTTCCACCCTGGGCCGCTCGTCCCTGAGAGGCGCTACCCCGAATGCCGGCTTCCCGGCCGCTCCTGCCGCGGCATAATCCGGCCCCCCGCTAACGCTCGCCTCCACCAGGCGGCACAGGCGTTCGAGCGCGCTGTTCGCCTCGGCGCGCTTGCTGCCGTGCCCAACTAACACAATCGCGTCATTCACCATCATCGTCGCGTGCTTTCTTTCCCTTTGTCGACGAGCAGCCGTTCCAGGCGGTCACGCAGCTCGTCAAGGCGTGCCTCCCGCACCAGGACGCGCAGTTCCGGCCCGACGGCGTGGCGTAACAGTTCGGCGCGACGCTCCGGATCGGTAATGCGCTGCTGAACCTCGGTTCTAAACTCGCGCAGCAGGCGCAGATACTCGTCAAAGTCGCGATACTGCTCCTGCAGCTCCCGCGCCAGCTCCCCTGCCAGCGAGGGCGCAGCCCCGCCGGTTGAGACCGCAATCTGCAACTCCCCCGCCTCGGCAACCGCGGGCACCTGAAACGACCCCAGTTCCGGCGCGTCGACGACATTCACCAGAATCCCCTGCTCACGGCACCGCTCAGCCACGCGCGCATTGAGCTCTCGGTCGTCCGTAGCCGCAAAAACCAGGCTCGCGCCGGTCAGATCCTGATCCTCGAACTCCCGGTCGAGCCACGATACCTGCTCGCCGCGCACCCGCCGTTCGATCGTAGCAGTCACGGTCGGGCTCACCACCGTTACCGTCACGCTCGAGTCAGTATGCTGAAGGAGCCCCTCCAACCGGCGTTCGGCAACCCCGCCGCCACCGACGACCACACAGCGCCATCCATAAGGATTCAGAATCACCGCGTACCCCGTCTCCCCCATGCACCGCCCCCTGCCATTGGCTTTGTGCATAGGCTATCACCGCAAGGGCTCGCGCGGCTATAGTCCTTTCACCCCGTGCGCGCCGGACCTCACCTGCGAACGGCGTTCATCCGACCTGATCCCGCCGTTCAGCCGGCGACTCTTCGAACAACAGCGGCCGAAGATAAGTTCCGGTGTACGACTCCGCTGTCTGAGCGATCTGTTTCGGCGGACCCCCGGCGACGATTCCGCCTCCGGCCGCTCCGCCTTCGGGTCCAAGATCGATAACCCAGTCAGCGGCTGCAATCAGATCGAGATTGTGCTCGATCACCACAACCGTGTTCCCAGCCCCCACGAGGCGACGGATTACCTCAGCCAGCTTCTCCACATCCGCCATATGCAGTCCGACAGTCGGCTCATCGAGAATGAACATCGTCCCGCCACGCTCGCGCGCCGCAGGGGCGGTTGCCAGCTCGGTGACCAGCTTCAGGCGTTGCGCCTCACCCCCGCTGAGCGTAGGGCTCGGCTGCCCGAGCCGAAGATACCCGAGCCCCACGGCATTGAGCAGCCTGAGCGCGTCGCGGATTCGCGGGTGAGCGTCGAAAAACTCCGCCGCTTCCTCGATACTCATCTCGAGCACTTCCGCGATGCTTTTACCCTTATACCGCACCGCCAGCGTCTCATCGGTGAAACGGCCGCCGCCGCAGTCCTCACACAGCACGCGCACGTCGGGCAGAAAGCTCATTTCGATCTTCCGCATGCCCTGCCCGCCGCAGGTCGCACAGCGCCCATCGGCGGTGTTGAAGGAAAACCGCCCCGGTCCGTATCCTCGCATCCGTGCCTCAGGTGTCGCCGCGAACAGCTTACGGATCTCGTCGAACACCCCGACATAGGTAGCCGGACACGAGCGCGGCGTTTTGCCGATCGGAGTCTGGTCCACTTCGCGCACCCTCTCAAGTGTCCGGTACCCTTCGATTGCATCGCATCCATGGAGCTTACTCGCATCGCCGGAGCGCTTTCGCTTGACGCCGGCTCCCAGCATCGCGCGCAGGGTTCGATAGAGCACTTCACGCACCAGCGTGCTCTTCCCGCTGCCGCTTACCCCGGTCACGCAGATGAACCGTTCGAGCGGAAAGCCGACATCGATACTGCGCAGGTTGTGCAGCCGTGCTCCGCGGACGACGCACCATTGCTGTCCGTTCGCCGGCATTGTCGCTGCGCCGGGACGGCGATCGCGCCCGGTTCGCAGGTACTCGCCGGTGAGGCTTTCGGGTGCGCGGCATATCGCTTCCAGCGAGCCGGCGGCAACCAGGCGTCCGCCGTGAATGCCCGCGCCGGGGCCGAGATCGATGATATGATCGGCGGCTCTGATGGTGGCTTCGTCGTGCTCCACAACCACAACGGTATTGCCTCGTCGCACCAGACGATGGAGGGTCCGCAACAGCAACGCGTTATCACGCGCATGCAGCCCGATCGTCGGCTCATCGAGGACGTACAGCACCCCGCGCAGGTTCGACCCCAGCTGGGCGGCGAGCCTGATCCGCTGCGCTTCACCACCGCTCAGCGTCGGCGCGCTGCGGTCGAGCGTGAGATAGCCGAGTCCAACCTCACGCAGGAAACTCAGCCGTTCGCGCAGCTCTGTGATGATATCCCTACCGATCTCGGACTCGCGTGCGGATAACTCAAGCTGCCCAATGAGTGCGTAGGCATCATCCACCGACCGGCTTGCGATTTCGGGCAGCGTATGACTCTGAAAGCGCACCGCCCGGGCTTCCGGGCGTAAGCGCGAGCCGGCGCAGGCGCTACAGACCGGTATCGTTGTCGTATCGTTGCCGGCAGATTCGGTGTCCTCGTACGTATCGCCGTTCTCCCCGACGCCGCCCGGCAACTCGAGCCCGGTCCCCTGGCATACCGCGCACCACCCGTGCTTCGAGTTATACGAGAAGAGGCGCGGATCGAGCTCTTCGAAGCTGCGACTGCATTCGGGACAAGCCCGTTCCGTGGAGGCGATTTCGCGCTCGCCGCCTTCCGGATCCAGATAAACCACCCCGCGCCCGAGCGCGAGCGCCTGCGCGAGCAGGCTGCGCAGCTCCTGTTCGCGTTGCGCATCCCCGGTCACGGTCGCCAACGGCAGCGCGATCGTGTGCTCGCGGTAACGATCCAGGCGCGGCCAGGTGTCTGTTGGGAGACGCTCTCCGTCAACCTCGAGCTCCGCGTAGCCCTTAGCGGCCGCCCAACGCGCAAGATCGGTATAGTACCCCTTCCGGGATACGATCAACGGGGCCAGTATAGTCACCGAACGCCGGCGGTACTCATTCAACAGCCGCGTCACAATCGAGTCCAGGCTCTGCGGCGCGATCGGAAGGTTGCAGTCCGGGCAGTACTGCGTTCCGAGGCGTACAAACAGCAAACGCAGGAAATGGTACACTTCGGTTACCGTTGCCACGGTGCTCTTGAGGCCGCCCCGGCTGGTGCGCTGTTCAATCGCCACCGCTGGAGGAAGGCCGGTCACCTCGTCGACCTCGGGCCGGGACGCCGGCTGAACGAACTGCCGCGCGTATGCATTCAGGGATTCGAGATAGCGCCGCTGCCCCTCCGAGAACAGTATGTCGAAGGCCACCGTGCTCTTGCCGCTCCCGCTTACCCCGGTGAGCACGCTCAGCTTCTGCAACGGAATCTGCAGTTCCAGATCGCGGAGATTGTGCTCGCGCGCCCCACGCAGCTCGATTAACTCGGGGCCCACCGCGGCCGTCTCGGCAGCTTCCAGCTCTCCGCCGGCGCCCTCGCTCCGACGCGCATAGGCCGCACCTCCGGCGGCTTTACGCTCGCTGTCCAGCCTGACGAGGGCCTGCCCGGTGTGACTCTCCGGACACCGGCGTATTTCCTCCGGGGTGCCGGTCGCCACCACGGCACCACCCCGGGCGCCACCCTCCGGTCCAAGATCCACCACGTGGTCGGCGGCTGCGATGACGTCCAGATTGTGCTCGATCACGAACACCGAATGGCCGGCCCCCACGAGCCTCCGAAGCGCGCGAACGAGAACAGCGATATCGGAGAAATGCAGCCCGGTCGTCGGCTCGTCAAGCAGAACCAGATCATGGGTCGCATCGGCAGTGCCGGCCTCAGCCAGGTGTTTGGCCAGTTTCAGTCGCTGCGATTCGCCACCGCTCAGCGTCGGAAGCGGCTGGCCGAGAGCCAGATACCCGAGCCCCAGCTCGGTCAGCGGCGCAAGCGTGCGGATAACTTTGGAGCGATCGGCGAAGAACTGTAGCGCCTCGTCAACGGTCAGCTTCAGCACCTCCGCGATCGAGGCGAGCCGTCCGTCGGCACCCTCCACACGCACGTCGAGCAGCTCACGCCTGAAGCGACTACCGTCGCACTCGGGGCACCTGATGTACACGTCGCTGAGAAACTGCATCTCGATATGCTCGAATCCGTTACCGCCGCAGGTGGGACAGCGGCCGTTGCCCGAGTTGAAGCTGAAGTCCTTCGCTTCATAGCCGCGCTCGCGCGCGAGCGGATGGCGCGCGAACTCGTTGCGAATCGCGGTGAGGGCGCCGATGTAACTCACCGGACACGAGCGTGCCGTCTTTCCGATCGGCGCCTGATCCACGAGCAGAACGTTCTCGATACGCTGGTCACCGGCGATATACGCTACGGCGCCGGGCGCGTCGGCCGGCTTCCCGCGCGCGCGCAGCAGGTTTCGGTACAGCACCGTTTCGAGCAGAGTCGATTTCCCGGCTCCACTCACCCCGGTAAAGACCACTAGGCGCCGTAACGGGAGCACCAGATCAATCGCCCGAAGATTGTGCTCAGCCGCGCCGTGCACCTCGAGCGCGTCGGCCTCACGCGCGTCCTCGCCCCCCTGCTTATCGTCGTTTTCGTCGCTATCGGGCACAACGGTTGCGGTGCCTCGCAAGTACGGAGCGGTGCTCCCGCTATCGCCGGCGAGCAAACGTTGCAGGCTGCCGCTGAACACAATCTCGCCGCCCAAACGACCGGCTGCCGGTCCAAGCTCGATCACATGGTCGGCCGCCAGAATCACCTCCGGGTCGTGTTCGACGATCAGAAGCGTGTTGCCCGCGTCCCGCAAGCCGCGCAACACCCCGATCAGTCGGCCGATGTCACGCGAGTGCAGTCCGATGCTCGGCTCATCCAGTACAAAGAGCGTATTCACCAGGGAGGTGCCGAGCGCAGTCGTCAGGTTTATGCGCTGCACCTCTCCGCCGCTGAGCGTTCGCGACTGGCGGTCCAGCGTGAGATAGCCGAGACCGACATCAACCAGATACCGTAAGCGCGCCGTGATGCTGCCGAACAGGAGATCAATTGGGTCTTCAGCTGTGCCGGTTCGGCTCGAATGGCGCGCATGCAGCTTCCGCACAAACTCATAGGCCTCTTCGATCGGCATGCGCACGAGCTCGTCTATCCCGCACCTGTTTTCATCGAGCACGAGCTTCCAGAGGAGCGATTCCGGCTTCAGCCGCGCACCGCGGCACGCCGGGCAGAGGCCGTAGCTGCGGTAGCGCGAGAGCAAAACGCGAATGTGCATCTTGTAGCTGCGTGACTCCAACCACGCAAAAAAGCGCGCCACGCCGTACCACACGCCCTCATCCCAGTCGCCTTCGCCCTCTATCACCCAGCGCCGCTGTTCGTCGCTGAGCCGGCGCCAGGGGACATCGGTCGGTACTCCGCGTCGGTGCGCATAGCGCAGCAAGTCGGCACGGCACTCGGCGTAGCCCTCGCTCTCCCATGGTTTTATGGCGCCGTCCGACAGGCTCAGCCGGTCATCGGGAATCACCAGGTCATAGTCGATTCCTATCACCCGGCCGAACCCACGACAGGTCTCGCAGGCACCGATCGGGGAGTTGAACGAGAACATGTTGGCGACCGGCTCGCGATAATGCGTGTCGCAGTCCGGACAGTGCAGGTCCTCGGAGAACCGGCGGGTCTCGATTAGCGTGCTGCGATCGGGGGTGTACACCGAGACCGATACACGTCCGCGGCCGGTGTGCAGGGCCGCCTCGAGCGCCTCTACCACTCGTTCCTTCCGATCGCGTGCGAAGCGCACCCGGTCCTGTATCACCTCGAGGCACCCTTCCCGCACCTCGCCGAACCGCGTATACCCCTGCGAACGCAACACATCCTGCAGCGACTCGACCGATGAACGCTCCGGGACCGGAACCTCGAACCAGATCATCACCGGAAGCTCCTCGGCCCGGAAGGACGCCTGGACCTCGACCCAGGGCACCATCTCCCGCCAGATGCTTTCGGGGTCGTCACGTCGCACCTCGCGACCGCAGCTCCCGCAGAACAGGCGCGCCGCGCGCGCGTACAGCAACTTCAGATAGTCGTTCAGCTCGGTCATGGTGCCGACCGTAGAACGCGAAGTACGCACGGGATTAGTCTGGTCTATGGCGATAGCGGGCGGTATGCCGGTGATTCGTTCCGCCTTCGGCTTGTCCATCCGCTCGAGAAACTGCCGGGTATACGCAGAGAAGGTTTCCACATAGCGGCGCTGGCCTTCAGCGTACACCGTATCGAATGCGAGCGAAGACTTTCCCGACCCACTCACGCCGGTCACAACCGTAATCTGATTGAGCGGTATCTCGACCGAGATACTCTTCAGGTTATTGGCATAGGCGCCTTCAACGCGGATCCTGTGTCCGGCGTTCTTCACATTGTCGCTCATCTGCGTTATCCGGCCTCCGTATTCGGTCCGTTCAAGATAGCGCTGCGCTCGGCGATTTGACAACACAACCACTAGCGGCCTATGCTCTACTGAGATCCACAATTAGTGAGGGGGCCGACCATGGAACCGTTTCTCGGTGAGCATTTCCTGCTGCGAACAGAGACCGCCCGCGAGCTGTATCACAATCACGCTGCGCGAATGCCGATTTACGACTTTCACTGCCATCTTCCGCCGCAGGAGATCGCAACTGATCGCCGCTACGCCAACATCAGCGAGATCTGGCTCCACGGCGACCACTACAAATGGCGCGCAATGCGGACGAACGGTATCCCTGAGGAGCGCATTACCGGGAAGGCCGACGATCGCGCCAAGTTTCAGGCCTGGGCTGAAACCGTGCCCAGGACGATTGGTAACCCGCTCTACCACTGGACGCACATGGAGCTTCGCCGTTTCTTCGGTATCGAGGATCTGCTGAATCCGGAGTCCGCCCAGGCGATCTGGGATCGCACTGCGGAGGCGCTGCCTCGGCCGGATTTCTCGGTCCGCAGGCTGCTTGAGCGAATGCAGGTGAAGTTGGTCTGCACTACCGATGATCCGGCCGACACGCTGGAACACCACCGCAGTATCGCCGGCGACGATCAATGCCGAACAGCGGTGGTGCCGGGGTTCCGTCCCGATAAAGCACTGCAGATCGGCTCCGGCGGAACGTTCCGTGGTTATCTCGACCACCTCGGTGCGGCGGCCGGTATCGAGATCTCCGGGCTGACGACGCTCAAAGACGCGCTTTCAAAACGCATCGAATACTTTCACCAGTGCGGGTGCCGGATCTCGGATCACGCCCTGACCGAAGCGGTCGCGGCTGAGGCCTCCGACCGTGAGGTCGAGCAGATCCTCAAGAAGGCGTTGACCGGGACCGAGCTCACCTGCCACGAGGTGAATCAGTACGTCACCCATATGCTCGTCTATCTCGGGCGTGAGTATCGCCGGCACAACTGGACGATGCAGCTGCACATCGGCGCCCTGCGCAACAACAACTCGCGTATGTTCCAGCAGCTCGGCCCCGACAGCGGATTCGACTGCATGGCCGACGGCCGAATCGCCACACCGCTGGCACGTCTGCTCGACACGCTGGACCGCACCGACGAGCTTCCCCGAACGGTGATCTACATTCTCAATCCGCGCGACAACGATCTGATCGCGAGCCTGATCGGCTGCTTCCAGGATGGCAGCACTCCCGGCAAGGTGCAGTTCGGCTCCGGATGGTGGTTCAACGATCAGAAGGATGGCATGACGCGTCAGATGCTGGCATTGGCCAACATGGGGCTCTTAAGCCGGTTCATCGGCATGCTCACCGATTCGCGCAGCTTCCTGTCATTCCCCCGCCACCAGTACTTTCGCCGCCTGCTGTGCGACATCATCGGCGGCTGGGCCGAAGCAGGCGAGGCCCCGCGGGACATGCAGCTGCTCAGCGGAATGGTCGAGGATATCTGCTGGAACAACGCCAAGAGCTACTTCGATATTGAGCTCGCCGAAGACTGAGCGTTCCCCGGCGGCCGTCGCCGGTAAACGAACGATGCTCCCCACAGCCGCCGGCAGCAACCCTGCCGGCACCGCACGGCTACCGGGCGGTGCGCGTCACACCCTCACATCAGGAGCGACGGTATCGTCATCGAGATCGCCGGAATGAAGGTCGTAAGCAGCAGACTGACGATCATCGCGACATAGAACGGCAAAAGCGCCTTGGTAGCGCGCTCGATCGTTGTGCGGCCGACGGCGCTGCCGACGAATAGCGCGGTACCGACCGGCGGCGTACACAACCCGATTCCGAGGTTGAGCATCATCACGATGCCGAACTGTACCGGACTCATTCCGATGGTGTGCACCACAACCGGGAACAGGATCGGGGTTACGATCACGATCAGCGGCGCCATATCCATGATCATCCCGAGGAACAACAGCATGACGTTGATCAGCAACAGCAACAGGATGGGGTTATCGGTCACCCCGATCAGAGCCTGCGTCACCATGGCCGGCACCTGCAGTACCGAAAGCAGCCAACCGAACGCATTGGCTGCCGCGATCAAGCTCAGGACCATCGCCAGAGTGCGCAGGGTGGAGTACAGGACGTTCCAGAACTTGCGCAAGGTAAGCTCGCGGTAAATGAAGGCGGAGACAATGAACGAGTAGATTGCGGCCACCGCCGCCGATTCGGTGGCGGTGAACACCCCGCTGATCACCCCGCCGATTATGATGATCGGCGTCAGCAGCCCCAGGAAAGCTCGGCGCGCGATGCGCAGCGTCTCGCGCAGGCTGTAGGCACTCTCGCGTGGATACCCGCGCTTCACTGCGATCGCGTATGAGATCGCCATCAGGACGATACCGAGCAGGATCCCGGGGACGATACCGCCCAAAAACAGGCTCCCGACCGAGACACCGCCCGCTGCGAGCGAGTAGATGATCACGTTGTGGCTAGGCGGGATAACAATCCCCTGGCAAGCGCTCGAGACTGTAACCGCGACGCAGTAGTCGCCGTCGTACCCTTTCTGTTTCATGACCGGAATCATGATCGACCCGATCGAGGACACGTCGGCCACCGCCGAGCCCGAGATCCCGCCGA
>PUNW01000283.1 GCA_003552665.1 Spirochaetaceae bacterium
CCCACGATACCGTTCAAAGGAGTACGGAACTCATGACTCATCGTGGCGAGAAACTCGCTCTTCGCACGGCTGGCAGCCTCGGCCTGCTCGCGCGCCACGATCAGCTCGTCTTCGAGGCGCTTGTGTTCGGTGATATCTACCGCCACAGCGCCGTACCACTCGAGCTCAGCGTTACTGCTGTGCGTGGGAAAGAAATGCGTCTCGTATACGCGCGCCTCGCCCTCGAACAGAATCTCCTCGGTTTTAGTGAACGGCTGTTTCGTCTGTTTCAGGGCCTCCAGTGTCTGCTGATAAGCATTTACCCGTTCCGGCTGAAAGAGCTCGCCGAAGCGCTTGCCGCGAATCTGTTCCCGGGTACCGCCGATAATGCCGGCGGCTGCCGCAGAGACTTCCACATAGGTGCCGTTCTCGTCGAAGATCGTGATCACAAGCGGCGTGCTGTCCAAGAGCGCTTCCAGCGGACTCACAGGGCCCTCCATTGCGGTATCAGTGTACGGTTGTGGCCAAAGGCCTCTTCGTCATGGTGTGAGTTGCCGACACCGGGCGAGAGTTCGTGCCCCACTGCCGGGAGCGACCGGGCAACTGGGGATGAAATTGTGCATCGCGTGCCGCTATCCATGAGACGATCGTGCTCCAATGTGTCCGCCGTAACAACTACTATTAGATACTCCTTCTTGAAGGATATCTCAACTGCGATATTCGTGAAAACACCATTGGGGTTCTTTTTCGAATCTTCACAGTTCCGTCCGCTGTGCTGTTGGCGGAAGTCGCGATAGGATATGGAGAGACCGGGAGGCTTGGGGCCGGCGGCGACGGGGCGGAGCATCCTGAGGTTGACGCCCCCGAGCAGCGGTACGGAGTTATGGAGACCAGAGTGGTTATCGACAGCATTCAGTCACAGATAGTGCGGGTGGAGTCCGCAGACGGGAGCTTGTACACGATTCCCCGGAGCTGGATGCCTGCCAACGCGAAGGAGGGCGATGTTCTCACTCTGAAGCTCGCCTGCTCCGAGGACGGCGAGACGACAGAGCTCCGGTTTACGGTTGACAGCGGCGCGACGGAAGAACGACGCCGCACGGTTCGTGCCAAACTGAACCAGTTGCGGGAGCGTAAACCGTGACCGGAGCGAACGCGTTGATCGGCATCAGCGCGCGTGCCTTGCTCTGCGTGAAGGCCGTGACCGGCGCTCGGCGCCTGGTCTTCGCCATCGTGCTGATTCTGCTCGGCGGCACGCTGTTCGCGGAAAACCTGCGGGTGCAGTTCATCGACGTGGGGCAGGGCGATGCCATTCTTCTGCAGACCGATGATCACGCCGTTCTCGTCGATGCCGGTCAGTATCAGGACGCAGCCGACTATCTCGGCGAGCACGGTGTCGACCTGCTCGATCTTGCAATAGCCACCCATGGACATGCGGATCATGTCGGCGGGTTTCCCGCAGTGTTTGAGACGGTACAAGTGCGCGAGCTGTGGTACAACGGGCAGGAGCATCCGACGCTCACCTTCGAACGATTTCTCGACGCCGTGCTGGCCTCGGAAGCCGAGTATCGTGAGCCGGCACGCGGCGACCGCGCCGAGTTCGGTAATCTTGCGATCGAGGTGCTGCACCCCGAGGGCAGCGCAGCCGATTACGACGGACACCTGCATGACAAGAACATCGTGGTACGGGCCACATACCATGAGTTCTCGGTCATGCTGACCGGGGATGCCGAGGCGGAGCTGGAGCTCGAGCTGATAGAGCTGGAGGATATGGTGCTGGAGTCCGTAGTGCTCAAGCTCGGACACCACGGCTCAAGCACCTCATCCTCGCGCGAGTTCCTGGCGGCCGTCTCGCCTGCGGTCGTCGTCTATCAGGCCGGCGAAGACAATCCGTACGGTCATCCCCATGCGGAGGTGATCACGCGGATCGAGGAGACAACACAGGCCGAGATCTACGGCACCGACGTTCACGGCACCGTCGTGATCGAAACAGACGGCATTGAGTATTCGGTGGAGACTTCGAACGGAATGCGACAGCCCATTCAACCCCATCAGTTCGAATGATCTGCACGCTGCGTGCCGCGAGGTGAGAACGGCGGTCTCTACTGCCGATTCAGGTGCTGCAGGATCTCACGATAACGCTCGGTAGCGCGCACCGACGACGCCCCAGTGGAGCAAAGATTCAACCCGGCCAGCTTCCGATGAGGTCGTTCGATGATCATTCGGCCGCGATCATCCAACTTGGACCGGAGGACCGACAATACTTCTCCGTAGCGATCATCGGCCCGGGCGCGGCCATAAAACGAGAGGACGTAGGCGTAGTTGAAGAGATTGTAGCGCAGGAACGGGTATTCCACCTGCATGAACAATGTCCCGATTCCAAAGTGGCAGGGGCCGAGCGGTCGCTTGATCGTCCAGTGCTCGAGAAGTGTCTCTACCGCCTGCTCCAGCTGCGGCTCGCTATCGGCGTAGTCAGTGAATCGGAACGCGTCCAGAACCGATAAGGTCACACCCGGGTTGGAGTAGGCCGTTTCCGGGCCGCGTCCGTAGGGAAACTTGTTGCATTTCCATCCACCGTCATCGTGCTGTATCTCCAGCAGGTGAGATAGTGTCTGCTGCAGCCGGGGGTCATGTGCATAGCCGAATCGGCACAACTCCCGAGCCGCTGAAGCGGTATAACACGGGTAGAGTGCTCCTCTCGGCGCAAGCCGAAAACGTCCGTCCTCCCGCCACGCCTGCATGAGCAATGAAAGACCACCGGCGACGCACTCGTTGTCTGCGGGAACTTCGAGCTCGTGCAAAATCAGGAGTGAGGTCAGGGTGCTAAACGGCTCGCCGACCGCC
>PUNW01000335.1 GCA_003552665.1 Spirochaetaceae bacterium
AAGCTGTACGACCGGCTCGCGCGCGAGGGCCGACTGTACGGGGATTCGAGCGGCAACAACTACTCCTCGGCTGCGATGAACTTTCAGCCGCTTCTGCCCGAAGCCGAGATCGATGATGGCTACCGCCGGGTCCTCAAGACCATCTACTCGCCGGCACGCTACTTCGAGCGCTGTTTGCGGTTACTCGAGATCATGCCGAAGCCTCGCCGCGAGCACGGCCTTAGCGCAACCAAGGCCGACTTCCTCGCAGCGTTTCGCTCGGTCTTCCGCCAGACGTTTTCCAGATACGGTCACCATTACCTCGCGTTTATGGTAAGGGCGCTGCTGCGCCGCCCGGATCAGTTCGTGCGCAGCTTCACGCTGGCGATCAAGGGCCATCACTACCTCACCGTCACCCGCCGCTCGGTCCGGTCACCCCGGCCGGAGAGCTCAACCTCGCCCCGCGCGCCGAATTACCACTATGAACGGCGTGTGATCGCTGGTACAATGAAGTAAACTCGAAACGACACCCACGGGTTTTCGGAGAGTGGAATATGGCGGAGGACCAGCAGGCGCGGAGCGGGTCTGCGTGCGGGACTCGGGCCGACGCCGTTCCGAGCGACTTCACCATCGTCGAGCGGGTGCTTGCAGGCGATGTTGACGCCTACCGCGACATCGTCAATCGCTACCAGCGGCAGGTGTACCGTCTCGGTTTTCGTTTCCACCGCGCAGTGGAAGATATTCAGGACTACGTGCAGGAAGTATTCCTCAAGGCCTACCTGCGCCTGTCGCAGTTCCGTCAGCGCGGCCGTTTCTACTCCTGGCTGATGCGCATCGCCTACACCCAGGGGATCGATCGGGTTGAACGCCGGTCGGTGGAAACAGTTCCCGAAGAGTGCGCACCACCCGATCCGGCCGCCGGAACCGAAGATCAGGCGATCTGGTCGCTGGTATGCGACGAGCTGCGTGCCGCAGTGGCCGGGCTCCCCCGTCAGGTTGCCCGGTGCGTCGAGCTGTTCTATTTTTTCGACCTTACGTACGACGAGGTAAGTCGCGTCACCGGCATCGGGGTGAACACCGTGAAGTCGCATGTCTTTCGCGCTCGGCGCGAGCTGCGCCGCCGCCTTACCGGCACGCCGGCCGAGGCGTACTACGATCGTTAGGCGGTTACGCCCCCCGCTTCGCGCGTATGCTTTCGGCAAGCCGTTCGAACTCGGGGAGCGTCCGGCTGAAGAACAGCTTCCAACCCGAGCACAGGTGACTCAGGGACTGCGGATCGCGGTTGTCTGAGTAGCGCATCTTCTGACAATCCCCGCCGCACAACTTCAGGTACGGACACTGGACGCAGGCCTCGTTCCAGTGGCGCTTCGCCCGCCCGAAGTCGCGAAACGTACGCGAGTTCCACATATCCTCAAAGCGGTCTCTGACAACGTTACCGAGACGCAACTCGGGCTCCACGAAAAAGTCACACGGATAGACATCGCCGTTGTGCTCGACCACGAAGTAACGCCGGCAGTTCCGTCCCATCACGCAGGTGTTTGCGTACCCGTCCACGAGCATCGTCAGAATGGAGTCGAACAGTCGCACAGAGACGCGCTCTTTATCGTCCCCGTACCATTCGTCGAACAGCTCGAGCAGAAAACGCCCCCATTGTTCGCCGGTGACGGCGTAGGGGAGTAGATTCCCTTCGGGGTCGAACTCAACGCAGGGGATGTACTGGTGGTAGGTGATTCCGAGCTCGTCCCGCAGGTATCGATACACTGCTCGCGCCTCGCGCACATTGGCGGCCGAGACCAAGGTCAGAATGTTGTACTCAACGCCGTGACGCTCCAGCAGCTCAATGCCGCGCAGCACCTGCCGCTGGGTGCCGCGCCCGCCTTCGGTCACGCGGTATTGGTCGTGGAGCTCCGCCGGCCCATCGAGGCTCACCCCCACCAGAAACCGGTAACGCGCCATATGTTCGGCGAGCTCATCGCCCAATAAGATTCCATTGGTCTGCAGGCTGTTGGCGACAGTGGCCCCCCGCCGCCCGTAGCGCTCCTGCAACTCGGTTACGCGTCGAAAGAAGCTTGGGCCCATTAGGGTCGGCTCGCCTCCTTGCCAGCTGAAACCGTAACTGGGCTGCGGCGTCTGCATATAGGCCGCCACCATCCGTTCGAGGACGTCGGTGCTCATCTGCCGCCGGCTGAGTCCCGGGTACAGCTCCTGCTTCGGCAGATAAAAGCAGTAGCTGCAACGAATATTGCAGTCAGCGGAAGCCGGCTTTATCAGCAGCGAGAACGCAGGCGCTGGCATTTGGCGGTCACCTCCATTGCCCTTATACTAAAGCAGAACGCGGCGAACTGCAGCCCTCCGGGAAACCATGCCGCCGCCCCCTTGTTATAGCTAATCTGTTTTATCATAATTGGGGCGTGTCAGGTAGCCGACAGCCGAACGTTTCCAACGGCAAAACGACCAGCCCAGGCGCGACTAAGCCCTGCTGCGCTCCCGGTGTCCCCGGGCGTTCCGACTCCGGAGCGGGCCGGTCCGGAGCCGGCCCCGCCACCTCGCCGGGGGCAGCCAGCCTGCGCGCACCGGGCAACGGCCATGCTGCGACATTGGTGTCGCTCGGCGGCACAACCTTTCAGATGGGGACCGATGACCGCGAAGGGTTCCCGGCGGACGGCGAAGGCCCGGTGCGCGAGGTCTACGTTTCGCCGTTCCGGATCGACCGCTACGCAGTCTCCAACGCTCAATTCGCCGCCTTTGTTGAAGCGACCGGTTATCAGACCGAGGCCGAGCGCTTCGGCTGGTCGTTCGTGTTTCGTCCCTTCGTCGGCAAGGCCACGCTGCGG
>PUNW01000046.1 GCA_003552665.1 Spirochaetaceae bacterium
CCACAGATCTTCCTGTGCCCGGCGAATATGCTCGAGCTGGGCCCAGAAGCTGTAGGGAACGTTCGGCGGCTTGGTGTTGATCAGCTGATCCGGGAACTCCGCAACAGCAGTTTCAAGGTCTAGATGCGCTCCTTCGCCGCGAAGGCCGCTGATGAGCAATTGCTTTGCCTGTTGGATCCGGTCTGCGTCCATGCCTACTCTGCCTCCCGTATCAGTGTTGCATCCAATCCTACCGATTCATTTGGGCGTCCGTCCATTCGAGGACCTCGCGAAATCCTATCTGCCGCGTGTCGTGGCGCGCATCTTTGTAGAACTCATAGCGAACTTCGCTGCCGGAAGCGCGCAGGGCATCGACAAACCGTTCCTGGCTTTGCGGCGAGATGACGATGTCATCGGCACCCTGTAGAATGAACGCCGGAACGCCGTGCCCGCCGAGTCCGGGTGAGTTGCGCCGCATGATGCGATAGATCTCCGGGAACTCCTCCTCGAGCTGATCAGCGAATAACGCCTCGACGAACTCCTCCCGGAACAGCTCGCGCGCACTCCACGGGTAGAACGACTGCATAGCACCGATGCATTGGCGTGTAACATGGTGTTCGAGATTCTCCTGCCACCGCTGCTGAAGCATCTTCTGGGCCGGAAAGCGATCGGTACCGTAGAGCTCGCCGAACATCTTGATGACCATCGGTGCAACAACCGGGAACTCGCGGAACAGCGCCGGCATATCCGTGGTGGGGCCGTACCCGATAATGCCCGCAATCTCTACATCCGGAGCGTACTGGTCGCGGTTATCGGCGGCAGCGAACGCGGCGTGGCCGCCCTGCGAAAACCCGGCCAGAAACACGGCATCGGGCGCAAGGGGCGGCGACAGCTTCTCGGCCGACAGCTCGCTTACGGCGCGTACCCCGTCGAGCATCATCTTGGCCTCAGTTCGTGCGTGAAACAGCGGCTGCAACCGATCCGGCTCACCGAAACCGGTGTAGTCGGGCAGCAGCCCGATGAAGCCTTTGCCCGCGAACGCGAGCACGTGCGCACGATACAAGCCCCAGTGTATACCGGCGATATGCTCACGTGAAGGACGACAGGCGTCCACCAGGCCGGTTGTTCCGGGAGCGAAAAGGTACAGCGGGCTTGGTTGGTCTCGGCGGGGAACAAACAGCTGCGCGGTGATGACGGTGGGGTCGTCGTTCGGGTAGAAGCTGGAGTAGCGCACGATGTATGCGTCGATGGCGTAGTGCGCGGTTGGAACGGAATGGCCTTCAAACAGCCCGCCGACGATCTTTTCCACCTCGTCCGGCTCGAAGCGCTCGATCTGCCGCAGCTCGAGAACTCGTCCTCCGACGGCGTGTAGCGGCGCGGCGACGAGGAATAGGGCGGCCAACGAGATTAGGAACGGTATTAGGTCTGCGACCGGGGCTACTCGAAACCGATACATCAGGGCTGCAACCTGTCCCGAGTTTCGGAAACCGGAGTGAAGCCGGCTTCCAGCAGTAGCTCGGGGAAGACGGTGTCGTCTCCACGCACATGTGCCGCGCCGACCGCTACGATGACGCGTTCGGCACCGGTTTCCTCGAGGATCGAAAGGAGCTCCGGGGCCCAGGCGCGTTCGCGGGTCTCGAGAAGCATCTCGATCTCTTTTCGGCGGCCGCGCTGCAGCTCGGGCGGTAGCTCGCGGTCGAGCTCATCGTAGGGCGAGGCCATGATGGTTTCGAGCTCATCGCGGCTCCAGTACTCGAGGACTCGGCGCGAATGGGCCTGGCGTGCCCGAACAATCTCGTCTTCCGGAATGTCTCCCATCACGCTGAACAGAAGCTCGTCGACGTAATACTCCTGGTCGGCCTCGTCCATCAGCAAAGCCAGCTCTTCCCAGGTTTCAAGATGCTTGACTTGAGTGCCGGCTTCCCGTGCCGTGCGCACTATGTACTCATCCAGCCCGGCGCCCCAGTCGTACTCATCGGCCCGGCGGCGCAAACGGTTGAGGCGGTCCCGAGCGGCCCACGGCCGCAGCTCGAGCAATGCCCCGAGCCGCTGATCGTGCACGTCGTCCAGGCGCTCGGCCAGCGAACGCGCGAACTCGTTCGGAAGCGACTCGCCGCGGGCTTTCAGGTGCGCACGCAGGCTCGGCCGGCCGTCTTCGGCGTTCGCTTCCATATACGCTCTGCGGACTTCGGCGCTGAGGAGCAGGCGCTCGAGCGGCCGTAAGGTCAAGAGGTTGCTCTCTACGAGTATCAGATCGGCTGCTTCGATCTCGTCATAGAGCTCCATGGGAAGCCGGGCGCCCTCGGCGTCCCGGTAGCGCCTGGGAACTGAATGGATGGTTCCGATCAAGGTCAGCACGCGCTCGCTGTCGGACAGGCGTAGCAACGGCGGGGTTATAAAATCGTTAACCGAATCACCGGCGGGTCCGTTGTCGCCCCCGGCGGCAGCGTTCCCGGCCACCGCCGGCCGGGCTGCACCATAGCCGAATACGGTGACGGCGAAAACGGCAACCAGAACGCCGAGTACGAGGTTTGCGGATAGCCTCTTCTGCGGCGGTTCCCACATAGGCTTATCACCGGGTTCCGGCGGCTGCTCGCACCGTGGTTCGCGGCCGTGCCCCGAATCCGATTCCTCATTATATCAGAACTGCCCCGCACCGTGTTGGGAAAATTGTTGCGCTAAGCGAAGCGCTGTGTCGCTCGAGGCGGTATGAGATAGGTAGAAGGAGGTGTGGGAAGGATGAAGCACCCGTCTACCGAGAGCTCAGGGTCTACCGAGACCGCAGGGGCGAGGAGCTCCGAGGAAGCCCGCGCAGGCGAAAGCCGCGCGGGGG
>PUNW01000362.1 GCA_003552665.1 Spirochaetaceae bacterium
AGACTGCGCATGCCGCCGGCCGCGTATGGCACGTTGAACAGCCGCAGCATCCGTTCGAACTGCATTTGGTTGCCGGTTGAGCGCAGTAAGATCGCAAAGTCCTCATAGCGCGCCGGCCGGATCCCGGCGCGGGTACTGATCTGGAGCGTGCCCTGTTCCACCGCGGAGGCGATGTACTGCGCCACGTGATACGCCTGCTGCGCGGCAGCCTCAGCCGGTTCCTCGCCGGCTTCCTCCTCGGCGGGTTCGAGATCGTTTTCGAACCATGCGAGCGTCACCGACGGGCGCGCCGCCTCAGGCTCGGGGGACCCATACTCGGCCTGCGGCTCAATCGGGGCAAACTCGGGCTCAAAGGCTGCCGTGGGCTCGGGAAACACCTCTGCGAAAACACGATTGAAGAACCTCACCATATGCGGATGGCTTCGATAGTTGGACTCAAGCGCCAGCGCCGCGCCGGCATGCGCCGGCAGCTCGGCGGCCAGGCTCCGAAACACCCCGACATCCGCGCCCCTGAAGCGATAGATCGACTGTTTGGCATCGCCGACGAAGAACAGCTTGTCGGCCACAAGCTCGGAGGCGGCCGGGACAGCGCTGCTGCAGCACTCGGGCCGTTCGGCGAGCAGATACAGGAGCTCCTTCTGCAGCCGATTGTTGTCCTGAAACTCATCGATCATGATCTGATCGAACTGTTGTTTGTAGTAGGCGCGCAGTTCCGGCTCACGGCGCAGCAACTCCACCGCCATCACCATCACATCCTGATAGCTCAAAACGCCGCTCTGCCGGCGTGCCTGCAGGACCTGGTCCTGAAATGCGTCCAGCAGCTCGAACAGACGCTTGTGCTCCGGGAGCGACCGCAACGTAAGCCGTATACTGCGGAGCGGCGCGAGCAGTGTTTCACGCGCATCCTTCACCTGCTCTTTCGCGACCAGCACGCCTTCTTTGCTGCGGCTGCCGCGACGCAGATCAAGCCCTTCCAGGAAAGCGATCGCGGACGAGAGCTGATCGGCCACCGCGCGCGCCCGTTCTTCACGGCCCCCGTCTCGCCCCTCGTTCCCGTGCTCTCCTCCTGCTTCGGCGAGAAACGCGTCCCCAAGCGCACGCAACGCCTCGGCCTCCGGAAGCGAAAGCGAAGCGAGCCCTTCCTGCAGCTCCAACAGCCACCCGTCGCCTTCGGCGGCGAGCTCGAGCAGCAACGCACGCAGACTGTGGAGTCGCTGCAGATGCTCTGCAGCTGCGGTTAGGAGCCGCCGCGCCTGGCGCTTGAACATCGCGTTGAACTCCAGCGGACACGCCACGGTTACCTCGTTGGTGGCAAGCCGCACCAGACCCCGCTCGAGCACGTTATCAAAGCCATTCGCGGCGATGTAACCGGATAGAACGGGGTCGGCAGCGTTGGTTCCCAGGAACTGAAGCGCAACCCGACGGGCGAGACGCAGGTTCTCGCGCTCATCGACGGTGAAGCTCGGCGCTACGCCGAACAGCGCCGAGCGCGTACGCGCCACGCGCCCGCAGAAGCTGTCCAAGGTCGAGATCTCGGCACGGTCGAAGCGCGCGAGCTGTTCCTGCACGAACTCGTCGGCGACATCCGCCAGTCGCTTGTAGATGCGCTCGTGCATCTCGGCAGCCGCCTTGCGGGTGAAGGTCAGCGTGAGGATACGGTCGACTGCGATATGCTCGTCGCGCACGAGCCGGCAGTAGCGCTCACTCAGCACCGCGGTCTTTCCGCTACCCGCCCCGGCCGATACCACCGCATTGCGTCGCTCGGAAATCGCCGTGCTTTGGTGGCGATCGAACTTCACAATGCCGAGATCGTTTGCGTCTGCAGATTTCGGCTCGGCGTTGGTGACCTGATTAGCATCCATCACAGTTCCTCACGTGCAGCGCTCAACGAATGAAGAACTTGCGCCGGCATACCGCGCGCAGATCGCAGCCCGCACAGCTCCCGTGCGCGGCTTGCTCATCATAGCGTCCTTTCCGGAGTTGCGCGGCCATCCGCGCCGCCTGCTCGCACGCGGCGGCCGTCAGGTCCGGCAGGCGCTCATGAGAAACCCACGCCTTCTCCCGCCCGCCTCCCGGTCCTGCCCCTGCCGGCGGGCCGAGCGCATGAATGAAGCGCGTTTCCTTGATCGAGTAGTACAACGCTGCGCTCATCGGTGCCTGCGTGTGCTGCACCAGTACCGCGTATACCGCCATCTGATAGGCGGGCACGGTGGTGGGCTGCGGTTCCAGCAGGGCGAGAAGCTCGCCTTTGCGGGGCGCTCCGCCCAGCTTGTAATCCAGTACTACGGTCCCGCCGTCGGAAGGGCGCTGCAACATGAGATCGATCTTGCCGGCCAACAGCGGCCGCTCGCAATCGCCGGCGGTCCCTGCCGAGCGGTCGTCGCCCCCCGCTGAGCCGCCGTCGTCCTCCCCGGCGACATCGAACGGATCGCTCGCGGGCGCGGTGCGCCACGCCTCGATATCGAAAATCGCCTGGCCGGAGAAACGCTCTGCCAACCCCTGTACAAAGCGCTGCAAAGCCGGTTCCATACGGCGCTGCAGCGCCGGAACCGCGACCGGGGGGATGCCGGTGCTCCCGGGAAGGTCCACCTCCACTGCCTCTCTGACCGCTGCGCGCGCCATCTCCCGGTACACCTCGAGCCGCTCGCTTCGAATTCTCGGGTCACTGCCGGCGATCGCGCGACACAGTCGCTCGAGCGCTCGATGAAAGAGGCTCCCGATCTCGATCGGCGCCTCAGCGGCCGGCTGATACTCCACGCGCTCGATCCCAAGCCCATGCCGAATGAGAAAGGCGAACGGACACTCCTCGTAGGCGCGCAGATGGGTGCTCGACAGCCGCAGGCGTCCGTCGTGGAGCAGCCGTTCCTGAACACGCCGTCGCAGACCGGGATCGGCGATCGGTTTGCGGTCGAGCTCACGTGCGCCGGCACCGAACCCGGACGAGGCCGCCGCCCGCAGCCCGTCGAGCTGCCGCCGATAGTAGCGCCGTACCGGCGCGCCGGAGGGCTGCTCCGGCCGCGCGTCATGCAGCGCCGCACGTTCCCTCCGGTAGAGGTCCCGCGCGCGGAGCTCACGCACCGTCACGTCGTCGGGCGTCGCTATCAGTCCTTCGCGCAGAAACAACGGAGGCGCGAGCCGACGGCCGGAAAAGGTATCTCCGGCGAAACTCAGGTGCACCTCGGCCCCCGAGTAGCTGAACAGCCGCAGCACATCGGCGGTGATATCGCGCTCATCGAGACCGAGCCGCTCCTTCTGATCCGGGCGTAGATATGCAAAGCGATCGAACGCAACTCGCGTAGCCTGATGCGAAGCTCCTAACACGAAGTGATGCCGTGGTGCAATCGCAGCACTCACCCGGTAAAGATAGACCGCAATTCCCTCGTTTCGGCGCAGCGGCACATAGCGGCGCGTCTGCAGCAAGCGGAGAAACACCCGCCACGGGTTTGAGACCCCAATACCAAGCTCATGCTCGATCCGTCGGAGCTCGGCCAGCAAATCCTGCGCCCACTGCAGCGTGCGTTTGCCTTGCTCGTCCCATGCGTCGGTATCGAGAAAAGCGGACAGGAAGCGGTTGAGAGCGGCCCGCAGTCCGTCGAAATCCGAGGCGCCCCTGATCGCGGTGATGTTCCGGCGCAGCATGCGAAAATACGACGCGACCGCGCTCCCCCCGCGGGATGTATCCGCCGCAAACGCACGATCCCACGCTCCGGCCGCGTTCGGTGGGTCACCGCCTATGCACCCGTGCGCCACGCCGAACGCGGTCACCGCCGCGGCAAGTTGACGGTCTTTTATGGGTAGTCCCTGGTCCAGCAGAAGGGTTCCGAGCTCGTCCACAGCAAAATTCGAAGCCGCCGTTTCCTCGATTCGGAGCATGAGTCTCCCTCCGGGGTGCTCGGTCAGCGGTCTTCCGTAGCGTGCCTGCAGCGGAATCTCACGCGCCGCAGCCCGCGAAAACAGCTCCGTGAGGTACCGATCATCCTCGCAAACCGTAACCGCGATCTCGCTTTGCGCCACCTCGTCGTCGAGCAGCGTTTCGATCTGCGAGAGAGCTGCCTGTATCTCCTGCACCGAGTTCTCAAACCGATGAAGCACCACCCGCGCGGGCTCCCTCGGAACCGGGCGCACACTCACTCGGTCCATCGTTTCGAGCGCTTCGGCGAACTCGGCGTAATCCTCGAGCGCCTCGGGATACAACACGACGAAGCGGCCGTCGGGTACGCGCTCGGCACTCTTCAGATAGCCCGGCTCGAACAGGGAGTGACGCTGCAGAAACGCCTGGTATTCGTTCCGGATCAACCGCAGGTCGCTCAGCAGGCTCCGCGTCGCTGCGTCGTTCAGCTCCGCTACGGTGCCCTGACGGGCCGCCACCCGATCCAGCAGCAGCTCCAGGGTCGGCAGTAACTCGATGAGGGTCGCCGCGAACGCCGGAGAGCTCTCGCGATACTCGGGCGCAATCAGCCGCACCAGCAGCTCCTCGGAACGGTTGCGCTCGAGCAGGTCGTGCGCAAACAGCATACGCAACGTGTTGTTGACGGGCCGCTGCTCGCGGCGCCGCTCAAAGGCGCGCTGCTTGAACTGGTCCCAGGGCGCGAATCGCAGCGCACGCACCGCACCGCCGCTCCGCTCGGCTGCGGCCCTCCGCCACCAGCCGGCCGAGACCTCGGAGGGAAATACGAGACACAGGTCGGGATTGTCCAGCAGAGGGTTGATTTCAGCGTGCAGCTGCGATCGCCGCCCAAACGCGGTGGTGCTCGGTTCACTCACAATGCGTAAACAATGGTAGCACTGTTGCCGAAAATAAAACAGTCGGGAGGAAGACTGTTATGCAACACCCGCAACGCTGGTATCGTGTCAAAGGCATTAACGACATTCGCACCTACATCCGCGTAGTCGGCGAACGCGACCACGGCTATCAGATCATGATCGCGAGCTTCTATGAGGATTTCTGCCGTGAGTCCACCGAGCAGATCAGCCGCCACTTGTTCGACACCTGCGTGCGCACCGGCTACCTGTTGCCCGAGGACCCACCGTACAGCATTGCTGCAACCGAAGCGCTCGGAATCTGTGAAGCGGCAGACCACCGGATCGCCGCCGGCGGATAACTGCTCCCTGCAGGCGGTCGGGCGCCGGCCGGCACGTATTGACAGGCACCCGGCCTTCGCGTATCTTAAGGACAACAGCACGTGGGGGTGTAGCTCAGGTGGCTAGAGCGCTTGAATGGCATTCAAGAGGTCACGGGTTCGAGTCCCGTCACCTCCATCACACGTCTCCGCAGCGGTAGTCTGATCGCAGCGCGTCAATCGGTGCATATTTAATGGCTTCAGACCGGCAGGCACAGAATACCGACCAGTACAGCGGCGAGATAGATCCTGACGTAGCCGAATTGCTCGGCAACGACGGCGGCGACAGCGTTCCCAATTTTGAAGAGCTCTTCGGTGAGTCGGGGCTCCGCACCCCCGATCAGGAAAACCGGGACAGTGCGAGCGAGCTCGGCTCCCGGGACGACCACTTCACGCGCGTCACCGAGATACAGGGTGAGCCGGAGCCGCAATTCAAGAACAAGAACTTCTATAAGGAAGTGCTTACCGGCGAGGGGGAGGTCTCCAAGCGCGTACATCAACTGCTGGGACAGTTTCTGAACGCCAAGGACTCCCAGGACCGGTCGCTCTATCGGAACAAGTACATCCCGGCCCACTGGGAACTCGCGGCAAGCATCGCCGGCAAGACCGGTGCCGAAATGCCGGCGCCGAAGCGCATGTTTCTCCGCTTCGGTGTACTCCTGCCCACGCTGCTGTCGGGCGAACAACGCGACCTGGTCTCGCGCGTGATCCCCGAGAATCGCACCGGCGAACCAATCTTCTATGTGGACGAGTGGCTCGAGGCGGTCGCTCAGGGTCGTGTGAACGCCTCGGCGACCGACGAGACCAAGTCCGCCGGCAAGAACAGTCCCAATCGCATCAACGCGATGCTCGAGAAGGCGCGCGGCCGTTATGAGGCGCAACTTTCGGTTGTTAATCGCCAGGCGGAGCAGTTGCGCCAGGCCGAGCTCGGGATCAAGGACCAGGTGAGCTCGCTTGAGCGCGTCCACACCCGCGACGATCTCAACGGCGTCCGCGTGCCGTACGACGAATCGCAGAAAGCGGCCCTGACCGAGATCGGCAATCTGTTGCGCAAGCTTCACTCCCTCAACCGCGACCTCGAACGCCACACTCGCGAGCTGGAAAACCTGCGTGAACAGCGAGACGAGCTGGAGCAGAAAGACGCCGAGAGCGGCGGCGGCGCCACGGTGGATCGGAAAGTGGTGGTGGAAGAGATGAACACCATCCGACAGATGGCCAAGATCTGCGTCGGTCGTCAGGGCAATCACTTTCCGGTGCTCATAAAGCAGTACTTTCGGGGCGGGCTGTTCGACCTCGGCTGCCGCGAAAACGTGCTCAACACGCTCGCCGATGTCGAGTACTACGACCCCGGCATTTTTCTGCGCACCTTCAAGATGCAGACCAACCGCATCGTGCCGAACGTGGTGTTGATTCCGTGTTACGGCGAGCTCGGCATGTGTTGGGAGCCGTTCGAGCGCTTCAACCGTGCCAGCAGTCGCGGGCGGCTCGCGATCCCGATGTATCCCAAGGATCTCAAGACCGCGGTCGTAGCCGCGCTCGGAGATCTACGCTGGCAGGTCGCAAAAGAGAAGGCCCAACACTACTGGATGGAAGAGGGGCTCACCGGTTGGTACTATCAGTGGTTCAGCGACCGGAAAATGAAGGGCGACGTCAAGGACGCATTCATCCAGGACTACATACTCTGGATCACCAAAGAGTCCGAAGGCACACAGAAGCTCGACCGCGAGGTGCGCGACATCTTCTGGCGCTACATCCCGTTCCCGCGGGATGTCAAGGATAGCCTCAAAAATCGCGGATACGTCTACAGTGAGCTACACCGCAAGGACGCCAACCGCGCGATGTCCGACGGCTATTGAGCGAATCGAGGCCGTGCGCGGTCATTTGCGTTTCGGGAAGATCGGTTCGAAATGCTTTTCCAGCTCGTACTTCTTAGTCAGAAAGCGGACAGTCTTGTAGTAGATCACATACGTAATCGCGATCGAACCGATCAGCAGCCCGAGCACGACCCACTGCTGCGACTCCGGGGGTATATGGGCGGCCAGCGCCAGCGAGAACACAGTCAACAGGACCACGAACACCAGAATCATCACGAGCAGGTTGCCTACCGTCGCCGCGAGGATGAACAGTACCGTATTAGCCTTTTTCCCCATGCCCTCGTGCCTCCTCAATCAGGATGCCGGCGATCAGCAGGATTCCTCCCACCACCACCGCCGCATCCGCGATGTTGAATGTCGGCCAGCGCTCGAGGCCGAAGATGCCGAAGAACTCCACATCGATGAAGTCCACCACGCCGCCGGTGCGAATGATCCGGTCGATGATATTGCCCAAACCGCCGCCCACGATGGCGGCAACGGCCCAACGTTGGGCGGCACTGAACGGATTGTGGCGAAAATAGTAAAACAGCAGCCCGGCGATAACCAGGACCGGAATTGTCGTGAACAGCACATTGCGCACCAACTCCGGGAGCTCGCTACCGATGCTGAACGCGATCCCGGGGTTGCGTGTATGAATAATCCTGACGAACTGGCCGAACACCTCGATATGATCGCCGCTGATCGCCACGAGATCGAGATTCTGAACCACCCAGGCTTTGGTGAGCTGATCGAGAATGACAACTATCAGGCTCAAAGTGAACGGCAGCAGCCGCGAATCGCGCCGGCGCGAGCTCTGCGCGCTGAACTCAGTCATACACTCACAGCCCGGTCGGAAGATCGATGAAGCTCGTCCGCAGCCCGAGCTCCTGCTCGATTCTCGAAGCCAGCGCGCACACCCCCCAAGTCTCGGTGAGGTAATGTCCGCCGAACACCACGTTGATGCCGGCCTCGAGCGCCCGATGATAGATCACGTGCGACGCATCGCCGGTTATAAACAGGTCTAACCCCTCCACGATCGCTTCCTCCACCACTTGCGGCGCGCCGCCGGAAACAATCCCGACGCGTGCACTCACATCCGGACCGAACGGTAAGATCGCAAGCACCGCCGAGCGGTCGTGGAACAGTTGCGCCACAATCTGCTCGAGCCGCGCCGGCTCCGGAAGCCGGCCCTGATACCCCACCGTGCGACCGCGAATGCTGCCGAACGGCTGTAGCTCTTCGACCCCGAGCTCGCGCATCATCACGGCGTTGTTCCCGAGTGCGGGGTGTTCGTCCAGCGGAAGATGGATGGCGTACAACGCCAGATCGTTCTCCAGCAACGTACGCAGACGCTCGTAGTGCGCGCCTGTGACCGGCTGCTCATGACCCCAGAAGATGCCGTGATGCACCAACAGCATATCGGCGCCGAGCTCGGCTGCACGACGAAACGTCTCGAGGCAGGCATCGACGGCCACCGCGACATGCCGCACCTCGGCATTGCGTCGCCCAACCTGCAGGCCGTTCAGTGAGCGATCCAACTCCTCAAACTCGTTCAACGCGAGCAATTCGCGCAGTCGAGCATCCAGTTCGTTCAATTGCATCGCGGTCATTATATCGTCGTGACCGTGCTTATGAAAGTGGCGCGGCTCCGCAACCGGACCAAATCGACATGCAGGTCGGCTTTGGGCTATTATACGCACACAATGTCCGATCAACGTACCAAAGTCCCCAGGCTGTCGGCGGACGCGCACCTGCTGACCTTCGACCAAGTCCGCTTCTATATAGACCCCGACTCGATTCCCGATCCCGAGCAAGCGCCGGCACAGTTCGGCATTATCGGCCAGCCGCGTGCGATCCAGGCGCTGCGAATGGCGATAGAGATGTCGGCGAAAGGCTACAACGTCTTTGTCACCGGGCCGGCCGGAACCGGCAAGCGCACCGCGATCATGAAGCTGCTGCGCGAACGCCGGCCGCCGGAAGGTGCGCTGAGTGACTGCGCCTACGTCCACAACTTCCGCAGCCCGTACGAACCGCGCGTGCTCTACTTTCCACCGGGGCGGGCGCGGGCATTTCGCGGCGAGATGCACAGTCTGATCGAGCGTATCAGTGACCGCCTGCAGGTGGTGTTCGAGGACAAGCATTACCAGAAGCGGCGTGAGGAGATTCTCCTGGCCTCGGAAAACGCCGAACAGGAGCGCATTGCGGAGTTCGAGACCCGGCTCGACAAGGCAGGGTTTCAGATCGTGCGGTCGGCCGAGGACGAGGACCGCCCCGATATAGCGCCGATGCTCGACGGAAAACCGGCGAGTTTTGATGAAATACAGCGTCAGGCGGTGAACGGCGAGATCGATCAGTCACGCCTCGAGCAGATTCGCGAGAACTACTATCGCTTCATCGACGAGATGAACCGGATCTTCGCCAAGCTGCGCGTCAATCGCAACGAGATGCGCCGTAAGCTCGTGGAGCTGCAGGCGGCCTCGGTGGAGCCCCGGCTGAACGAGGAGATCAGGCGGCTGAAGGCCGAGTTTCCGGGTGAACGGGTTGCGGCGCACCTGGACGCGGTGCGCGAGGCAATTCTCACCGGCATCGAGGACTTTGCCCCCGAAAGCGTCGTATCCCCGGCGGCTGGACCGAGCGGGTCGAGCGGCTCGAGCAGCCCGAGCGGCGGTGCGCACTCCGATTCGGATCACGGCGATCGCAACCGCTTCGCCCGCTTCGACGTGAACATCCTCGTGGAGCACACCGACAGCGACCGGAGCCCGGTGGTCTTTGAAGGCAGCGCTGATTATGCCAAGCTCTTCGGCACGATTGAACCGTCGGGAGACGGCTCGGACGACGGGGGGCCCACCTTCATGAGCCTGCGAGCGGGCTCAATTCTGCAGGCCTCGGGGGGATTCCTGATTCTGCGGGCGCAGGACATTCTGTCACAGGAGGAGGCCTGGAACGCGCTCAAACGCACCCTGCAAGACGGGACGACCGAGATCCGCACCGTACCCGGCCCCTACTCGCATCCGAGCGGCCTGAAGCCCGAGCCGATCGAGGTGACGGTCAAGGTGATCGTGATGGGCAACGAGCACATCTACGACATCCTCTACAATCAGGATGAGGAGTTCGGAAAGTTGTTCAAGATCCCCGCCGAGTTCGATGCCGTGATGGAACGCGACGAGCGCAATACCGCTGAATACGTCGCGTTTATGCGGATGATACAGACCGAGGAGCAGCTGCTCCCGCTTGAATCCGATGGAATCGCTGCAGTGGTCGAGCACGGGGTCCGGCTCGCGGAGTTCCGTAACCGGCTGAGCACCCGGTTCTCACGCATCGCCGATCTTCTGCGCGAGGCCGATTACTGGGGGCGCAGGCAGAACGGAGCGTGCATCACCCGGCGCGAGGTGGAGGCCGCGCTCGAACAGCGGCGTTACCTCTACAACCTGCCGGAGGAGAAGATCGACGAGCAGATCCTATCGCACGAGCTCCTGATTGCGGTCTCCGGATGGGCGATCGGTCGCATCAACGGCCTCGCGGTCATCGACCGCGGGTATTACTCCTTCGGGCGTCCGATGGTGATCACGGTGCGCACCTCGCCCGGCGACGACGGCATCATCAACATCGAGCGCGAATCCGGGCTGTCCGGAGAGTTGCACGACAAAGGGGTATACATCATTGAGGGGTATCTGCAGTCCAAATACCTCCGCGAACATCCGCTGTCGGTGCGGGCGAGCATCTGCTTCGAGCAGTCGTACGTGGAGGTCGACGGCGACTCGGCGAGCTCCAGCGAGATATACGTGCTGCTCTCAGCGATCGGAGAGGTGCCGATGCGCCAGGACATCGCTGTGACCGGCTCGGTCAATCAGATGGGCGAGCTGCAGGCGGTCGGGGGCATCAGCGAGAAGATCGAAGGGTTCTACGAGGTCTGCCGTAAGCTCGGCATCACCGGGTCGCAGGGAGTCATCATTCCGCGCGGCAATATCGAAAACCTGATCCTCTCGCGCGAAGTCCAGAACGAGATCCGCCGCGGGCGCTTCCACATCTGGGCGGTGAACACTATCGACCAGGGCATCGAGATCCTGACCGGATTGCCGGCCGGCATGCGCACCCAACGGGGGGCCTTCCAGACCGGCACCGTCAACTCGTTCGTCGAGAAACGCCTGCGTGAGATGGCCGAGCAGATGCGACGGTTCGGCGGCAGGTGATGGCGACGGACCTCCGCGGCCGCCCGCAAAAGCGGCCGATGACGGGTTCCTCAGTTTTGTTTCTCGCCGGAGTCCTTGACATATTGGTGATCGGACTTATACTCTACACCATAGCTGGTACTAGGGGTTCCGGACGATGCCGAAAAAGGTAGATGAATCAAAGATCATAAAGGCGGCACGGAGTGGCATACCCCTTACCGTTAAGTCCTACACGCTTCCGCACGAAACCGAAGTCTATCTGGAAGACATCCTCGCAGTGTTCCTGCGTGAGATGGGGCAGGAGAAGCTGAAAGACCCGCTTGCGTACTGCCTGCGGGAGCTGGCGGTGAACGCCAAAAAGGCGAACACTAAGCGCGTGTACTTCGAGGAGCTCAGTCTCGATGTCGGCGATGAAGACCACTATCGCCGCGGAATGGAGACGTTCAAGCAGGACACCCTCGAGAACATCGATCACTACCTCGAGAAGCAGAAAGACGCGGGCCTTTACGTGCGGGTAGTGTTCCACGCCAAAGGGAAGGATCTCCGCCTTGCCGTCTGCAACAACGCTGAGATCGTGCGCCGCGAACAGATCCGCGTCTACGATCGAATCGCCCGCTCGCGGGCCTTTGATTCGCTCGAGGAAGCGCTCTCCACAGTGCTCGATGACTCGGAAGGCGCGGGGCTCGGGATCGTCATTTTGATCCTCATGCTCAAAAGGATCGGTCTCGATGAAGAAGCATTCGATATCGACTACGAAGGTAACGAGACCGTCGCTCAGGTACGCATACCGATGTCGGAGGTGCGGGTCGAGAATCTGGAGATGATCTCGCAGCGCATCGCCGACGAGATCGAGTCGTTGCCGCGCTTTCCTGAAAACATCGCACACCTGCAGGCAATGATCTCCGATCCCGACATCGAGCTTGCCGAAATCGCGCGACAGGTCAGCACCGACCCGGCACTGACGGCCGACCTTCTGAAGGTGGTCAACTCAGCTCAGTTTATGCTGCCGAAGAAGGTCGACAACATCGTCGAAGCGGTCAAGCTCGTTGGAATGCGGGGGTTGCGTAACCTGCTGTACTCCTATGGAACCCAGAAGGTGCTCGGGCACGATGGCCCGGCGACGAAGCAACTCTGGGAGCACTCGTATCAGACGGCTTTTTATGCCTACCACCTTGCCAAGAGCATCACGCGTAAGAAGCATATCCTCGATGATGTGTTCGTCGGCGGTATCCTGCACGACATGGGGAAGATCATCTTCGCCTCGGTGCACCCGGACCTGATCCAGAACATTCAGCGCTTCTGCACCGACAAAGGCATTCCGGTCGAGCTGTTCGAGGATCTTGCGAGCGGGCTCAACCATGCCGATATCGGCGCGATGATCGCCGAAAAGTGGAACTTCCCCGACGCCCTCATTCACTCGATCAAGTATCACCACGCCCCGTCCGATGCACCTCCCGAGAATCTCGACGTCGTGCTCACGGTGTATCTGGCTAACGTCCTCTGCCACTATCGCGACACGGGTATGCGCCTAGAACAGATCGATCCGCTTGCGCTCGAAGAGTTCCGGATCGAGTCGGAAGAGCAACTGCTGAGAATAGAAAGCCGCCTCTCCAAGGCTTTTCAGCGCGAGGCGCGCTCAATCACCGCACAGGTCTAACCGCCTCACC
>PUNW01000161.1 GCA_003552665.1 Spirochaetaceae bacterium
AGGGAAGAATGTTGGAAGTTTGTCAAGGAGTTAAAGAACCCGACCATCAATTTTAAAACGCTTCACGGGTTGGTGATTCAGAAAATAAAACAAGTTAAACCTGAATTATTTTAAGAACGATCATGGAACCTGTTTGGAAAGAAATTCTAAAAGATCCTTCTTGACAAAATCGCGGCAGCATGTTATAATATATATAATAAATAAGAGAAGGAGAGTCTTTCAATGCAAGAAAACATAATGATTGTGAGTATGGCGGTAGCTGTATTCATTATAGGGGTTAGGGGTATTTACAAAGAAGTGAGGAGGGTGAGAAGTGGGAATAGATTTAGAACTTTTTTGTAAAGAGTATTGTAAAATTGAAGACAAGGAACATCGTTGTCCTGTTAGTCTAAATCCAATAGAAGAAATGGAATATTGCCCTTTATATGAACAGCCTTTTCTTTCAGTAGCAAAGTCAAAGTATGTTTTTGAAATTTATTACAGTGATTTAAATGAGGAAGCCCGCAAACAATTAGACGCAATTACCAACAAAGAACACAATTATGATGTATTACCTTTGGCTACTATATATTTTGAGGAGGAACCAGATTAATGGGTGGTTTAATTTTAGTTATGATAATGTGCGGATTGTTCGGTTTAGTCGTCAAAGGTATTAACCGTATTTGTTACTGGAAGCGACAAAAAGAAAGAGAAGAATTCAGACAGCATATAGAAAGATTAAAAAAATTAGATGGAGGTATTTTATAATATGGGTTGGAAGGCTGGTAAAGAATTTAAGAGAGTTCCTAAAGTTAATACTAAATCTACTTTCTATTCTTTTAAAGAAGTAAATGTTTATGGTCGTGATTGTATTGATGTGCGGGAGCACTTTGAAAGAGCAGATGGCAGTATTCAGCATACTGCAAAAGGAATATCTATTCCTGTAGAAATGTTCCTTGATATGGTGAGGGCTTTCTGTGATGTTTCAGATGAAATGGCAACACAAGATTAATTTTTATAAAAACAAATTATATAAGGAGAGTGTTACAATGAGTAAGGAGAAAGAAGTTAGTTTGCGGGAAAGGGTTATTGGAACTGTAGCAGAATCTATTATGCGGACTATGAATTCTGATCAGATTCCGCAAGCAAAAGAAGGTTTGTTAATGGAAGTTGAAGGCGAACAGTTTATTGTTAAAGTCATCCAGAAGAAAAAGCAAGTATTTCAGGAGGACATCAAGGGATTGTTAACCTTGGGAGAAATGAACACTTTATTCGCCGATGCGGTTGAAGAAGAAGATGAGGAAGATGAGGAAGAAGATCCCGAGGCGGAGCATTTAGCTGAATTGCAAGACGCTCATGCCGCGGAGCAAGCAAATGCCTGATGCGGGCTTATAGTTAGGGGATAGGACAAGGAGAGACCCAACTCCTTGTTCTTTTCTATTGTTGTTTTCCAATTTTTTACAGCTTTTCCATATTTTGTCTATACAGCTCGTGGGCTTAGTCCTTAATGGCGGTTTTGTGGAGAAATTTTGAAAACGTATTTGGAATTGTTTGGAAATGACGGCAGTTTACAAATTTTGGGAAAAATTTTTTTGTGAACTGGAAGAAAATGTCTTGACAAAGTTAAAAATCCGTGATATAATGTATATGTCAGTGAGAGAGAAAAGATTATATGGGGGTGATGTGGCATCGAAGAAAGTAAAGCCACTTGTGGCAACTTTCTGACCTGGGTTCAACTCCCAGCGCCTCCACCATGTGGCAAGGGAGAAAGGCGACCATTCACTGACAGTTGGCGCCCTGAGCAGTGATCCTTTCTCCTTGTCCCCACCCTATCCATGAGGATATAACTCAATCAGGCAGAGTAACTGACTTTTAATCAGTAAGTTCTGGGTTCGATTCCCAGTATCCTCACCATTTATGGGGTTGTGGTCTAATGGTCAGGATGTCAGACTTTCAATCTGGCGATCGGGGTTCAATTCCCCGCAACCCTACCAAATTATAGGAGGTTTTACAATGAGAGAAACTATAGAATTGATTGTGAAGTTAAAACACATTGTGTCGGAAATTGAAAAGTTTGATGAATTTGAACACAGTATTAGTTATGAGTATCGTGATGAGTATAAGAATTTTATGGAAGTTTTGATTACTTTGATTGAGAAATGGAAAACAAGTCTAGAAATGGAATAAAGTTACGGGAAAAAATGTCTTGACAGACTTAAAAATTCGTGGTATAATGTAATTACAATAAACAAAGGAGGCTTTACCCCTATGGCGGAAGTTAAAGTTAAAGAGGAACAGAAGGAGCAGAAAGTTACTCTGCGTGAAACTCTGCGGGCAGAACTGGCTGAAGTGCTGAAGGCTAAAGAAGGTGTGGAAAAGATTGGTCGCACCAAAGAAGGTCTGGTCGTTCGGCGTGGCGAAGAAACTGCGGTTGTTCGGGTTATCCTGAAAAAAGAAGCTGTCAATCAGGAAGATATTGTCGAAGAACTGTAGGCAGAGAGAGGAGAGGGAAGAAATTCCCTCTTTTTCTGTGCGCAATTTCCAAATTTTGGAAGTGTTGTTAAATTTTTACAGCTTTCTGACAGCTCGCATATATGTCTATAAATGGGAAAATTTTCCGTATATTGGTAAAATTTCTGGAAAAAATTGGGAATGAAGGCGATAAGGAATTATATGGTAATGGCGGCAACTGGAAAATTATGGAAAATCTCCGCCATTGTAAAATATTTCCATTTGTGTATAAAAAAAACAACCCACATTAAGTGGGCTGTTTTATATTAACAGAA
>PUNW01000175.1 GCA_003552665.1 Spirochaetaceae bacterium
AAGAGCGTGATGATGTCGTCAATCCTATCTACTACTGGGACGGAACGCAGTATGACGACGGTCAGGAAGGGTTTGCTCCCTCGGGCTTGGCGTTCCTGGACGGTGATCTGTTCATGGGGAACCTGCCGTACGAGTATCTCGGCCAGTTCAAGCTCGATGGTGCTGAGCGCGGCAGCGTAAGCGTCCTGGAAGAACGGCGCATTCTCGGCGGGCAGGGTCGCATTCGCGATGTGCGCCGGCACCCCGAAACGGATGAGTTGTACGTGCTGGTCGATTCGCCTGACGCACCGGTCCTGCGGGTCCGGATGGAGTAAGCACGGGCCGAGTACGGACGACAACTCGTTTGAGTGCGCGCAGTGGTGTTCCGGCTCGGGTGTTTGGCGGCTCTGATCGCTTGTGGCTGCAGCAAAGGCGCGCTTGACTGCGCGGAACGTCTGGTCCTCCGGTCACCCCCGGCCGACAGATCACAGGGGGCGGGTGTATAGACTCACAATAGCCGCAATTGTGCGCATGCTCGCGCTCGGCATCATTTTTTTGTAGCCAGCCGGCCCAAAATGCGGTATGATCGGACTTTCTCACTTATTGGGAAGAACTACATCTCAAGAATTGGAGCTGGTATGCTGACAAATCCGGTGTTTCTGTCGGTCATTATCATGATCGTCCTGTGTCTCGCGAAGCTGAACGTCCTGCTGGCGCTGATCATTGCGGCTTTGGCCGGAGGGCTTCTTGCGGGAATGCCGCTCGGAGAAACGATGAGCACGCTCATCGACGGTATGGGGGGTAACTCGAGCACGGCCTTGAGTTATATTCTGCTCGGTGCGCTCGCGGCAACGCTGCACAAGACCGGGATTGCCGTGATCCTCACACGCAAAATTCTGGGGGTCGTAAGAGACAAGCGCGGCGTGATGCTGTTGATCATCGCTGCGGTCGCGTCGCTCTCTCAGAACTTGATTCCGGTGCACATTGCGTTCATTCCTATCCTTGTTCCGCCCCTGTTGGTGGTGATGAACAAGCTGAGACTGGACCGGCGTGCCGCTGCTACGGCGTTGACCTTCGGCCTCAAAGCTCCGTACGTCGCTCTCCCGGTCGGCTACGGCTGGATCTTTCACGGAATCATCACCGACCAGATGGGCGAGAACGGTCTGCCGATCTCGCAGGGCCAGGTCTGGCATGTGATGTGGATCGGCGGGCTCGCCATGCTCCTTGGGCTTCTGATAGCCATCTTTTTCACGTATCGTAGGCAGCGCGACTACGAAGAGCGCGAGCCGGCGAGCGTTCACGGGCCGGCGGAGGAAGCTGTAGGTGAGCACATGACCCGCAAGCACTGGATCGCCCTGGTGGGTGCGCTCTCGGCCCTGGCGGTTCAGGTCAGTCCGATCGGCTCGCTGCACATCGGCGCGATTCTGGGTATCGCGATCATCGTGATCGGCGGCGCTATCAAATGGTCGGATCTGGACGAAATGCTTCACAGCGGTATCGGCATGATGGGCTTCATCGCGTTCGTGATGCTGGTGGCGGCCGGTTACGGAGCGGTAATCCGCGAGACCGGCGCGGTTGAGCCGCTGGTAGAGACTGCCGGAGCGTTGTTCGGCGGCAACCAGCTGCTGGGCGCAACCGTGATGATCGTGATCGGCCTGTTCATTACGATGGGTCTCGGAACCTCGTTCGGCACGATTCCGATTATCGCGGCAATCTACGTGCCGATGGCGATTAGTCTCGGCTTCAGCACGCCGGCGACGATTCTGCTTATCGGCACCGCCGCCGCCTTAGGTGACGCTGGTTCACCTGCTTCCGACAGCACTCTGGGACCGACCGCAGGTCTCGATGTGGATGGGCAGCACGATCACATCTGGGATACCTGTGTTCCGACGTTCCTGCACTTCAACATCCCGTTGATGCTGTTCGGCATAATCGGGGCGGTACTGATCTAGCGGCAGGCACGCGGCGCCTGCGCGGGCCGCCCCGCGCGGGCGGCTGCGTGGCCGCGCGCTTCGCAATGATACGCAGACGGCTCGGAAGTCGTTTGAATACCGGGACAAAATCAGTTAGCTTTGTGCATGTGAAGCTCACACGTGGACGACTTTCTGTTTTGTGGAGGTGAAGCCGTGAAGAGGTATATTGCGAGCGTTGCGGCAGTAGTGGTTGCCGCAGGAGTGTTGATCGGCTGTGAGCGCGCCGTTATTGCCGGTGGTCCGGCCGACCCTGACACCTACGAGGGACGCTATGTCGGCTACTCATGGGCCGGTGAGGCCGATGGGACCAGTCGTGAGGAAGCGGACGCTTATATAGAGACCATCCTGGAGCTGGACCCCGACGGTATTATCATCGACGCCCGTATGCGGTTCTGGGTACAGATCGACGGCTACCGGACCACAAGGCAGAGTGGTAATGCGTATGTCTCGGTTGATTACGAGATCGACCCCGAGCCGGCGACTCCGGGTGATGACTACGCACCGGGCGAGTCTATGTTTACGGTCTACACGGCCGATATGATGAGCTTTTATGCGGTAGCGGTCAGCGACGACAACATTGCCGCCGCTACGATTGTTGACCCCATCACTCGCTACCGGTTTGAGATCAAGTTGCCTGCCGATTTCGACTTTGATGCCCCGATGAGCGATTTCACCGTCGGCAGCGAGCTCATGGTACCCACTGAGCGGACCTCGGCTGCCGCACTCCTTCGCCCGCAGAGCTGGGATGAGCTGGCCGACAATCACCTGTTTGATATCAGCCCGTGGTCACACGTGCTCAATGAGATGGGCGA
>PUNW01000397.1 GCA_003552665.1 Spirochaetaceae bacterium
ATGGCCGTGGCCTTGAGTACGTGTTCTACAACAACGTGCGCCGCAAGGACAATGACTTCTACAACTCGACCTACGTACTCCACCGCGGGCTGGACTACACCCGGGAGGAGTACATCTACGACAAGGTATTCCTACCTCCGCTGGAGCAGCACTACTTTCGCCACGGAACCGACAGGAGGTTGACCATACGAACAAGGTGGGGAACCTTCGGGTTCCTCATCTGCTACGATCTGTGTTTCCTGGAGCTCGCCAGGAACTACGCATTCCGGGACCACGTGGATGCCATCATCACGATGGCCCACTGGCGGTCGGAGTCGGTACGCGAGTACGCGCGAATGAACGTCATGACGGACCACTACTACGGGTTTCTCTGGGACCTGATGAACTCCTCGAAGGCAGCGTATAACCAGGTCTGGAGTCTGGGCGCCAACGCGGTGGGACCGCACGACGTGTCGGGCAGTTACTTCTGGGGTGGAAGCGGGATCTGGGCCCCCTCCGGTATGAATGTCGTGCAGGCGTCAAACATCACCGCCGAGCTCTTGTTGGTCCGAAACCTGGACATTCGCGGCCAGCGCGCCCACGAGCGTGACGATTTCGACTACCAGATGGACTTCGATCAGTTCAATCGCAAGGTTGCCGAAGCGGGATCTGAGCCGCAGGAGTTGTGGTGAGCCGGGAGGTCGCGCAGACCGGGCGTTGCCGGGCGCGGCGGCGTTCAGGAGTTGGCCCCGTCGGCATGCCGTGTTTCGCGATACGGCCGGATCAAACCGAGAGCCGCCGTTCCGCCGCCGGCTTCCGCGTCGCGCTCTCGTTGTTCTGAGCGGCTCCGGCCGCTGCGGGCACCATCGCCTGCAGTTTTTCCATCGCCGAAAGTCTCTGCTTATCGATCTTGCCGTTGCTCGTCCGAGGGAGCGCGTCCGCAAAAAGGATCCGATGCGGGACCATGTATGATTCCAGCCGGTCGGCGCAGTGTCGCCAGAGCTCGTGCTCAGAGGGCGCCGCTGCGCACGATACCACAACCCCCACGATCGCAGCCCCCAAGACGGCATCCGGCACTCCGATTACCGCTGCCTCAATAACCTGCGGGTGCTCGCACAGTACGGCTTCCACCTCTTTTGGTGCGACCTTCCCGCCGCGCGACTTGATGATATCGTCCCGGCGGGCGACGAAGTAGTAGAAGCCGTCTTCGTCGGTTCGAAACAGGTCGTTCGAGTAGAGCAGGCGTTCACCTGATCTCGGGCCGGCTCGGAAGTACTTCTCGGTCAGCTCGGGGTCGTTCCAGTAACCGCGCATCACATGGGAGCCGCGCACAACGAGCTCCCCGACTTCACCGGGACCGCACCTGCTTCCGCCCGGGCCTTCCACCCACACTTCGGTTCCCGGTATCGGAACCCCAACCGACCTGGGCTTGTCTTTGATGCGGCCCGGTGGCAGATACAGGGTGCGTTTGCATTCGGTCATGCCGTACATTGAGAAGATCCTCACCTGCGGCAGAAGGGCCTGCAGTTGTCGGAGATGCGAAGGGGGTAGCGCCGCAGCGGTGCTCGTAATGTAGCGGAGAGAGCTGAGGTCATAGCCCTGGAGGTTGTGCGTCACGAGCATCGAGGCCAGCGAAGGGATCAGAGGAAATCCGGTAACCTTGTACCGCTCAATCGTTCTGAGCACCGACGCCATACAAATAAAGCCGCACGCAACTACCAGTGTTCCGCCGAAACGAACCGTCATCAGCAGCTGGTACAAGCCGTAGTCGAACGAGAAGGGGAGCACGTTGATCACTCGGTCGTCGGCGGTGTTCTCGAGATACGAGATAATCGCGTCGGCCGCGAACGCCACATTGTTGTGCCCGCAGACCACGCCTTTGCGGATGCCCGTGCTTCCCGATGTATATATCAGGCAGGCCAGGTCCTGATCGCTGATGCCGACAGGAGGCGGATCTACCTCACCGCGGCTGAATATCTCTTCGAACGTCGTGTATGAAAGGTGTTGCGGGGGGGCAGGCAAAGGCTCGGTCGCAATCACAGCCGTCAGGCTCGGAAGGTTCCTGAGATTCCCCTGCACGGCCCGGTATCCGGTTTCTCCGGTGACCAAGGCAACGGCTCCGGAGTCCGATAGAATACACTCGAGCTTGCTCGGCTTGGTCTCGCGATTGATCGGGACGAAGACTCCTCCCGCCTTGAGAACGCCGAAGACCGCCTCGGCCATCTCGATGGAGTTGGGAAGGTATATCCCGACACGTTGCCCCCGGCGCAGACCGGTCTCGACCAGGGTGTGCGCAATTCGGTTTGCCGCAGAGTTCAGTTCGGCATAGGTTACGAAGGTGTGCTTACATAGTACCGCCGGCTTGCTCGAATACACCGCAGCGTTATGCTCGAGGGACTGATGGATCAGAGCTCGAATGGAGTTACCGGTATCGGTCATGCCAGTGAGTTGTTGAGACGTCATGGCCGCCTCCTGTCCTGGGATCCACGGGGCAGAAGCTCTGAAGTACAACGAGATTCTACGTTCCCCACCTCAACTGCACATCGTACCCAAGTCGTATTTTTCGCCGTTTCCCTATTTTCAACCGCTTTGGAAGCGTACCGGCGAGCGCAGATTCTGCGGCATACGGAGCAGATGACGGTCGGCTGCGTGGCTGGAGATGAAGTGGTTGTCCTTGAGAAGCCCGTAGAGCTGAATGCGGTTCTCTATGCCGAGTTTATCGAAGATATGGGTGATGTGCGTCTTCACGGTGCGCTCCGAGATCGAAAGGTG
>PUNW01000143.1 GCA_003552665.1 Spirochaetaceae bacterium
ACGGCTCAAGAATGATGTCCAACATGCTCGACCTCCTGCGCCACTCCGTCCTCGAGCTCGAAGATCACGTCGTAGCCGTCCTCGCGTACCGAGGTGTCGTGGGTTGCGGCGATCACGGTGCGGTTGCGGCTGATCAGGTCGTTGATCACGCGCTCGAAGACATTTCGCGTTCCCTGATCAACACCGGCTAGCGGCTCATCGAGCAGCAGGATCTCGGCATCCTGAGCCAGCGCCCGAGCGAGCAGCGCGCGTTGTTGCTGACCGCCGGAGAGCATGCCGATCTGACGGTCGGCGAGATGTTCTATTCCAAGCTGCGCGAGAGCGGCATCGGTGATTTTGTAATCCTCACGCCCCGGTCTGCGGATCCATCCCAGGTGAACGAAACGGCCGGCCAGCACCAGCCGCCGCACCGAAACCGGAAAGCGCCAGTTGATGTCGCCGCGTTGCGGCAGGTAGGCGACGCGATGATGGCACCCGCCTACCGGCAGGCCCGCGATTCGAATCGTGCCGGCACGAACCGGCACAATTCCGCAGAGCGCCTTCATAAGGGTGGACTTCCCCGATCCGTTGGCCCCGATCAGCGCCGCACAGACGCCCTGCGGAAACCGCACCGCGACGCCCCGCAGCGCATCGTGGTCCGAACGAGGATATCGCACCCATAGATTATCGGTTTCAACGGCAGGCGTGCCGGGAACCGCGGCGCACTCCCGGCGCAGGCTGTACGGTAATACCATATCCTACCATTCAACGCGTTATCGAGCCAGCGCGTCAACCATAATCTCGATATTGTGCCGCATCATGTCGATATAGGTCCCTGCCTCGGTTCCGGGCTCATCGAGCGCGTCGCTGTAGATCGGCGAGACAAACTGCACCCCGGCCTCTTCTGCGACCCGCCGCGCAAGGGTCGGATTGACGATAGTCTCCGAGAAGACAGCCGGCGCCCCAACCTCCCGAATCTCGTCGATCAATGCGGCGATTTCCCCGGCCGAAGGCTCGGCCTCATCGGTAGTGATGGCGCCGAGGGCAGCCCCGACCGTCCGGAATCCATAGCGGTCGGCGAAGTAATGGAAAGCTTCGTGCCCGGTAACCAGGAGGCGCCGCTCCTGCGGGATCAACTCGGCGAGCTCAAAGATGTAATCGTCTAGCTCCTCGAGCTCGGCGATGTACTCGGCCGCGTTTGCCTCGTATAACTCAGCGTTGGCAGGGTCGGCGTCCATCAGCGCATCGCGGGTGTTTTCCACCATCACGATCGCGTTCGCCACGCTCTGCCACACGTGCGGATCGTAATCACCGTGCACATGGTCGTGATCATGATCGTGGCTGTGCCCGTGGTCATCATGCCCGTGGTCGTCGTGCCCGTGCTCTCCTTCGTAGTCGAGCAGCCGCACCCCGTCGCTAACCACAACGCGCGTGGCGTTGGAGCCCGACTGCGCGTACAGCGGGTCCAGCCAGCCTTTGAGCTGCAGTCCGTTTTCGAACACAAGGTCGGCCTCGAGCAGGATGCGGCTGTCGGCCGGCGCCGGCTCGTACACGTGCGGATCCTGGTTGGGCCCCGCGAGCATCGTGAGCTCTACCTCTTCGCCGGCAACGTTACGTACGAAATCACCGATAATACTGTGCGTGGCGACGACACGAAGCCGGCCGTCCTCCGGCGCCTCCTCGGCAGCCCCGCGCGCGTACAGATGTAGCGAACCGAACGCAAGCATTAGCGAGAGACCGAGCGCGAAGACCACCCGGGCGCCATGTGCGCTGGCGCCCGCCCGTGCGCCCCCACGCGAAAAGTGCGGTTTATCGTTGTGCACCATAGAACCTCCTAAAGATAGTGTGGTATTTCTTTGTAATACCTAACGGTTTTTATACTGCTTCCGCCCGAGAAGAGTCAACCCCTAGGAGTGGTACGAAGCTTGTTGCGGGAGCGGCTGCAACAAGCTTCGCACCAGTATTTGACCTAGCTTCGGCTAACACTGTATGATCGGCCATACAAGGCTGATTGATTTGCTCAGCAATCTGTATTAGTTTTTGGGAGGACCATATGCAATTACCATATCGAGGCCGTGCGGCGGTCATTATTGCGCTATTGATCTCGGCCACAGTGATGCTGGGCGCAGCCGGGCCGGCGTTCGGCATGGGAGGAGCCGAGCGCGAAGCCCTGACGCTCTATTCGGGGCGCGGTGAGTCGCTCGTCGATCCGCTGATTGAGCGCTTTGAAGATGAAACCGGCATTTCGGTTAACGTCCGCTACGGGGGAACCGCGGAGCTCGCGGTGCTGCTGCAGGAAGAGGGCGACCGCACGCCCGCGGATCTGTACTGGGCCCAGGACGCCGGCGCGCTCGGCGCGCTCGCGCTTGCCGGACGGTTCGCCGAGCTGCCTGAGGACATCTACGCCGAGCTTCCCTCGATTTTCCGCAGCCGCACCGGGAGCTGGGTCGCCACCAGCGGCCGAGCGCGCGTACTGACCTACTCCACCGAGCGTGTCGATGAGGACGAGCTCCCCGATTCGGTGTTCGACCTTACCGACGAGCGCTACGCGGGCCGCTTTGGATGGGCGCCGACCAACGGCTCGTTCCAGGCCTTCGTCACCGCAATGCGCGTCACCCACGGGGAGGACGCCACCCGCGAGTGGTTGCGAGAGCTCGATCAAAACGGCTCGTTGCGCTACCGCAACAACACCGCCCTCGTAGAGGCCATCGGCGCCGGCGAGATCGACTTCACGATCACGAACAACTACTACCTCCTGCGATTCC
>PUNW01000191.1 GCA_003552665.1 Spirochaetaceae bacterium
CAGGAGTGCCCGTATGAAATGGTTCACAAACATGCGCATAGCCGGGAAACTGATCCTCGGTTTTCTGCTACTAACCGTCCTCGCCGCCGGCGTGGGAGTGTTCGGGATCTATAACCTGAACACGATGAATGAGCTCGCCGAAGAGATGTACGAGCAGGAGCTGTTGGGGCTCGACACTATACAGAACGCCAACACCGAGCTGCTCTATGTCGCACGCGCAGAGAAGAACGTCATCCTCGCACCGACCGCCGAGGAACGCCGTCACTTCGCCGCTCAGCACGAGAGTTTCCTGGCCGGGATCGAAGACCGCATCGAGGCCGCACGAACTTTCTTCCCGACCGACGAGGGGCAGCAGCTGATCGACGAGCTCGAACGTCGTCTGCGCCCGTGGATTCAAACCACCCGCGAGGTCGTCGCGCTCGCCGAGCAGGAGGAGCTTGCTGAGGCACGTGAGTCCACCGACCTCTCGATGGGGGAAGCCCGCGAGCAGGCTGACGAGCTCGACGTCCTGATGGCGGACGCCATCGAGCTCAAGGAGCTCATGGCCGAGGAAGCGGCAGATGAGACGCGCGAAGTCTTCGAGACCGGGTTCGTGGCGATGACCACGGTGATCATTATCGCAGCGATTCTCGGTATCGCGCTGGGTCTCCTGATTGCACGCATTATCAGCTCGCCGCTCAAGCGCGGTGTGGCCTTCGCCAACGCTCTGGCGCGCGGTGACCTGACCCAGACCCTGCAGACCTCACAGTCCGATGAAGCCGGTCAGCTCGCACAGGCGCTCAACCAGACGGTCGAGAAACTGCGCGCGATCGTCGGAGACATCAAGAACGGTGCCGAGCATGTGGCCGCCGGAAGCGAGCAGATCGCGTCAACCGCCGAACAGCTGTCGCAGGGCGCCACCGAGCAGGCTGCCTCCGCTGAGGAGGTATCGGCCTCGATGGAAGAGATGCAGTCCTCTATTCGTCAAAACGACGACAACTCGAGCGCCACCGAGAAGATCGCGGTGGAGTCGGCGCAGAATGCAGAGCGGGGCGGCGAAGCGGTCGCCGAAACCGTCAGCGCAATGAAGGAAATAGCCGGTAAGATCACGATCATCGAAGAGATCGCCCGGAACACCAACCTCCTGGCGCTCAACGCAGCGATCGAAGCCGCGCGCGCCGGCGAGAGCGGCAAAGGGTTCGCGGTTGTGGCCTCCGAGGTTCGAAAGCTTGCCGAACGCAGCCAGGTTGCCGCGGCCGAGATCGCCGAGCTCTCGGAACGCAGCGTCGGCGTCGCCGAGCAGGCCGGCGAGATGCTCAAGGAGCTCGTGCCCAACATCAAGCGCACAACCGAGTTGGTGCAGGAGATCTCAGCGGCCAGCGCCGAGCAAAACAGCGGCTCCCAGCAGGTCACGAAGGCGATTACCCAGCTTGACCAGGTGATTCAGCAGAACGCCTCGTCGTCTGAAGAGATGGCCTCGATGTCCGAGGAGCTGACCGGCCAGGCGCAACAGTTGCAGTCCACCGCCGCGTTCTTCGTCGTCGACGGCAACGGCAATCAGCATTCGCCGCGCAGCCTGCCGGCGCCCGACGGAAATACGCCTACGCAGCAGCTGCATCACGCGCAGCCACGGGGCAACGGCCACGGCGATCACAATTCACGGCACGCGACCACCCATCAGCCGGGAGGCCGGCAAACGGCGGGAACCCAGGCAACGCACCAGGCACACGAGGCACCGCACCAGGCACACGAGGCACCGCACCAGGCACACCAGGCACCGCACCAGGCAACCGGGCGGCACAACCGCCCGGCGCAGTCGCAGCCGACCGGGGTGGTGTTGGCGCTCGACGATCGCGACGGGCGTCGAAACGAGTCCGGCGCCGATGACGACGCCTTCATGGAATACTGAACGGGAGGAATACCAACGCCATGGCACCAGCACCAGACGCTGCATCGCACGATCGACAGGGACAGTACCTTACCTTCGGGCTCGCCGGCGAGACTTTCGCGGTCGATGTCCACAACGCGCAGACGGTAATCGAGGAGTCGCGGGTGACGAAGATCCCCCGCATGCCTGAGTTCATGATGGGGGTGATCGATTTTCGGGGACGCGCGGTTCCGTTGATCGATCTCCGCGCAAAGCTTCAGGTCGGTGCAGCCGCGAGCGTCGGCGAACCCACGAGCGCAGGCGCACCAGCGAGCGAGGGCGACTCGGTAAGCGACGAGCCGTCGGCCGAGGATACCTCCCTCGTGGTCGTGATCATGGAGATCCCGTGGAACGACCGGCCGGTTGTCCTCGGAGTTACCGTCGATGAGGTAAAAGAGGTGATCAACCTCGAAGAGTCCGAGATCGAAGACCCACCGTCGGTAGGCCTTGCGGCCGACCTCTCTTACATGCGGGGAATCGCCAGGAAAGACGATCAGTTTCTTCTGATTCTCGAAGCCGACCGGATTCTCGGCTATGAAGAGCTGTCGGAGCTCGGGCGCCACGTCGACGCGCTCGCCGCAGCCGGCCGGGAGGTGGGCGAACCCGCCGGCGGCGAACCGAAACGCTGACGACAGCCGCAGCGCCCTGGCGATACTTCTCTGCCGGGGCGCCGGCGTCGACGGCGTCCAGCACCTCAGCGTGGACGTGAGGCTGCAGCTCACTCGGACCGCAGTAGACCAAAAGGTTGGGTCCCGACGACAGTCCCGCCCGCTCCGTGCAGTTCAGCCCGAATGTAGGAACCAAGACCTTCCAGCGCATCCAGCGCAACCC
>PUNW01000163.1 GCA_003552665.1 Spirochaetaceae bacterium
AGTTTCCGAGAACGGCCTTGAGGCGCAAGCGCTCTCACTACGGGGAGCGCCTCACGATAGATACCCCCGAGCTGGTTACTACTGAAGCTCCATCAATCCGGCATAGTGATCAGGATCCCATTCTTCTGCGGCAAGTCGCTCCAGCACCGGACGTGCGGCTTCCGCCCACTCCTCCTGGTCAACTTCGATCAGCGTCATCCCATGCTCTTCGACGAGCTGTCGGACGAACCGTTCGTCACCGTCTACCGTCAACGAGTTGGCGTATTCGGTCGCTTCATCCATCGCCTGAAGGAACATCTCCTGGTCATCCTGGCTCAGGCGGTTAAACCACTCCATCGACATCTGATAGCGTGCCGCCGAGAAAATGTGCTCCGTTGCGATCAGGTAATCCTGAACCTCGTGAAAGTTGTAGTTGAGGATTGTCTCGGGCGGGTTCTCCTGGGCTTCAACGGTGCCGGTCTGCAAAGCAAGATAGACCTCGGCAAAATCTATTGACTCGGGGAGTGTTCCCCAGTGCTCCCACACCGCAAACCAGTACTCTACCGGTGGAAGACGGATGGACAAACCACGGACGTCCTCAACCGACTCAATCGGGCGATTAGTGGTCAAGTAGCGCGCTCCCCGCAGAACGACGCCTACAGTCCGTACACCGTCTTGCTCTTCCTGCAGATCGTGGATCTCCCGCCCAAGCGGGCCATTCCAGTATCCCCAGAACTGGTCGATATTGGTGAATATGTAGGGAACCTCCGAGATGGCGTACGCGGGGTAGAAAGTCGAGATGTCGTTAGTTCCGACCGCACCGAACTCAACCGATCCGTCCGAGAGCTGCTCGTACGTTTCACGTTCGCTTCCCATCGCACCGCCGGTGTGAATAATCACTTCGAAACGGCCATTGCTTCGCTCGGCGACCAGCTCTGCGAAGCGATTCAGTCCCTCGTCCTGAGGGGACCCCCCAGGAAACGTTGACGCCACGTTTACTACCTGGGCCCGCTCAGCCGCGCCCCCGGCAAACACCTGAGCCGCCACCAACACTACGATTACGGCAGCCCCCAAGAGAACCAGTTTTCTCATCTGACAACCTCCCTTATCGGCGGGTACTGACCAGCTATCACCTTAGGCGAAAGCAATGTCAAACGAAGCTTATACCCGGTCACACCGGTTGTCAATTGAGAATCTTCGCGGCCTAGGAGGGGGATGTTGAGGGTTATGCCGGCGCCGCCTCAGGACCTGGTTGACATATAGGTCGAGTTTGTGCGGCGGTTGTTAGGCGAGGCTCCGCAACCATGAGCCACGGGAGGTCGGATATGGGGACGTTGAGTACCGATGCGGCCAACGGTGCCGCAAACGGTGAGGACAGGGGCGGTCTCAGTTGCGCTACCGGCTTACGTTGCGTTATGTGCGAAACACGGTTTGCGCACCAACAACTTTACAGCTGTCCCGACTGCGGTGGAATTCTCGAGGTGGAGTATGACTATCGCCGGGCGGGCAAACCTGATGCGGGCCGGTGGCAGAATCTGCTCCTCCCGATTGAGCCGAGCCGGCGGGTAACGCTTGGGGAGGGGCGCACGCCGTTGGTCCCCGCGCCCAGACTTTCCGAGCAGCTCGGCGCGACACAGTTGCTGCTGAAGTGCGAGTTTGCAAACCCTACCGGGTCGTTCAAGGACCGCCCGATATCGGTCGGGATAACCAAGGCGATTGAGTTCGGTCGCGACACGGTTATCGTGGCCTCAACGGGTAACGCCGCCGCCTCGGTCGCGGCCTACGCTGCTCGAGCCGGGATTCGCGCTGTGGTATTGGTGCCGGAAGACACCTCGCCGGAGAAGGTGTCACAGACGCTGTTTCACGGCGCGGTGGTAGTACGAACGTGTGGCGCCTTCAGCGACTGCTACGCCGTGGCCCTTGAACTCGCGCAGCGCTACGGCTTTGTCAACATGTCGACAACCTTCCTCAATCCGTATACGGTGGAGGGAAACAAGGAGATAGCGTTCGAGATTCATTGCGACTGCGACGACGCCGGTGCCTTGGGTGCGCCGGTCCCTGCCATCCGAGGACGCGAGCCGGACGAGATATACGTTCCGGTGGGCGCCGGTCCGATGCTGGTGGGCATTGCGAACGGGTACCGTGACCTACTGCGGCTCGGCAGATGCCGAAGCGCGCCCGCGATGGTCGCGGTGCAGGCTGAGGGCTGTCGGCCGATCGCCGCCGCGTGGGAAAGCGGCGCGGCGGAAGTCCGCGAAGAGCCTCGGCCGCAGACTGTCGCCCGAGGGATTGGCGACGGGCTGTGCGGGTACGCGGCGGACGGGACGCATACGTTGCGTGCGGTGCGGGCGTCGCGAGGGTACGCGGTCACTGTCAGCGACGCGCGGATACTTGAGGCGCAGCGCCTCCTGGCCGAGAGGGAGGGGCTGTTTGTTGAGCCGACCGGTGCGGCCGGGCTTGCCGGTGCGATGAATGCAGCCGCCGACGGGGGGCTGCAGGGAAAGACGGTTGTGGTCATCTTAAGTGGCCACGGGTTGAAAGACCGGGTAGAGCTCGACGCTGAGCCTCCTCTCGTTGAGGCAACAGCGGAAGCGGTGCTCTCGGCCTTGAACGGAACCGGCCGAGACTGAGTTGCCACCCTGCGCGCTAGGCGCCGAACGCTGACGGCAAACAGATTACGAGGGTGCGGATGGCACGGATACTAAAAGGGCAGCGACAGGATACCGTTACCTGGGAGGATGTCAAACGAGCCGAAAGC
>PUNW01000358.1 GCA_003552665.1 Spirochaetaceae bacterium
CACAGTGAGACTCCGGGGCTTTCCGATCCGGCCATCGAGAACGTAACGCGTCGCATCGTAGAGGCCAACAGCACCGACGTGGACGCCCAAAGCGGCGCCACGGTAACGAGCGAGGCGATCAAGGCTGCCGTCGAGGATGCACTGAACAACCGCTAGCGCTTTCTACATCCCGACAAGATTAGCATGAAGGGAGGTGGTGCAGAGCATTCTGTGCCTCCTCCTTTTTTTGCGTCAATTGTCCGCGTTTTGCTTTGATTTGCGCCTTTGGTAGTTCCTAAGTTTCGCTGTGCACGAGTCTGCGGGCGCGCCGCATGCGGTAATACGGCAGCCCTCCCGACAACGCGAATACGCCGGAGGTAAGAAACAGTACCAGCGCCCGCCCCCAGACACCGGGTATGGTGTCTATGCGCGCGTCGTTTACCCTTTCGGGGTTGTACGCCACTGCAACCTCTTCACCGATCCGATACCGCGGAGTCGTAGTACCGCGATCGGCGGCAAACCGGTGTTCGACCCCGTCGACGCTGAAAACGACATACGGATAGTAGCGCCTGCCGGACTCGGGGTCGGTAAACGGGATGCTCTGGTCGACCACCCGGTACTCGCGAACCTCTCCAGCCGTTCTCTCAGCTGCCATCACGAACGCCCCGGTGCGTAGGACCTCGCCTACGCCGAAGACCAGCAGCAAACCCGCCAGCCCCAGGAGGATTATGCCCATCGATTCTAACCAGTTCATACTGTTAAGCTACTACCGCCGAACCCCAGTTTCAAAACCATATTTGTCATAATTCGCACGACTTCCTAACCCTCACAGTTGGGCTCCGTGCCGCCGCAAAACCTCGGCGAGCGCATCCTGTTCGAACTGCTCCGCAAAGTACAGCGGCGAACCGATCATACCGTTTACGTTCACCAGGCCGTTTACGTCGGCGCCGTGCTCGGCAAGCAGCTCGACAGCCTCCGGCACCGCGTAGTCATGCTCCGCCCCTAGAACCACTGCAATCATAAGCGGGGACAGCACACGCCCGTCGTAAGTCGTCGAGATATTGGGATCTGCATCATTCTCGAGCAGCAGCCGCATGAGATCGAGGCTAAGCGCGCGGTTTTCGATACCCACGATCAGGGTTGTCGCAAGCGGCGTGACCCGCATAGTTCCGGTCTCGAGTACGTGGTCGGGATTCGCGCCGTGCCTGAGCAGGAGCTCGACCAGATCGAGATTGAGTCGGTCGGTAGCCAACCCGGCCAGAATCGGAACGTGCAAGGCCGAAAGCTGCTGACCGAAGCGGTAGAACTCCAGGTTTACCGCCACCCCGGCCTCGAGCAAGCGCTCCACGAGCCTGATATCGGGATCAAACGCCTCGAGGTTGTCGAACCCGATCTCCGGCAGGCCGAGCGCCAACGCCAGGGCGTGATACCCCTGGGGGCTCACCGCATTGACGTCGCCTCCGGTCTCGAGGTACCGCCGTACTCGACCATGATCGCCGGCCACAACAGCATCCAGGAACTCTTCCTGCGTATAAGCGGGCTCGAGCGGGTCGAGCTCCACTCGAATGGTCTTACTTCGCTCGTGGGGAGGATCAAGCTCGATCACCTGTTCGGCGTAGCCTTCACGGCGCGCAACCAAGCGCACTGTCTCATCCCGAGCGAACAACGAGCTGAACACACGCCGACCGATTGGGACATCGTCGAGCAGAATCTCGGTGTCTTCCGGGGCGGTTTCGATCCGAATCTCGGCGAGCTCTCCCGGGTCGCCGTGCACACCTCCGGCTACCGTGGAAGCGGAAGCCAGCTGATCAAGAACCGATCTGCTGCCGGCATAGATGCGCTCGACCGCCGGCATCACACGGGAGATGCGCTCTCCGCTGTACTCCAGCAACGTAACCGCGCGCCGGCGGCTGCTCTCGTCCAGCTCGCGCCCATCGTGTTCCTCGATCTCACCGATAGCATCGCTCAGTATACTGTCGCTTTCGCGGATAGCCTGCGATTCAACTCGCAGCTGGTCTTCAGCGCGCAGCTCAACTGCGTGCCCAAGCAACTGCTCGAACGCCTCGATTACCTGCGGATCATGCAGTCGTGAGCGCGCCAGATGGAGGTCCACCCCCGACGGGAACACCGCAACCGAGCCCTCACCCACCGCCACCGTTGCCGCTTCCGAATCAGCCGCCACCAGAAAGCTGGTGCCGGTAGCAAGGGCGCTCAGCTGCGGCGCTCTGATCCGCAATCGAGGGGCGTCTTCAGCCGGCGAATACGACAAAGCGGCCAACGAGCCTTCGCGGAGATACATGCCGTACAGCGGACCACGGACAGCCCCTACCGGTTCAACGACTTCCGCTTCTGAGTCCTCCTGCAACCATACCACCGCGCTATCGCCGAACCGCAGAACTGCACGGGCTCCGGCCCCGGTCCGGACGATATCGCCGTGCTCCACCGCCATCCCCAGTCGTCCTTCTTCGAACACCTCGCTGCCGGAGGGCGCCACATCAACCTCGCCCCCGAGGAGAACGAGCTCCACGCTCGGCAAATCCGAGAGCTCCGGCGCCGGCACCGGAGCTTCGCCCCGGCCCGGGTCACGGTCACAACCGGACAGCAATACGAAGACGACGAGCGCACCGGCTAGTCGGGCGTGCATTGCCGGCCGGCGAAGCGACCTACGCGGTAGTCTGTGAAGCACCGTGGCGAACCAACACAAGATATTCGCGCTCATTACACCTCATATTGTTACCCCGAAACTCGAGA
>PUNW01000054.1 GCA_003552665.1 Spirochaetaceae bacterium
GCCGGAACACGGATTGTTCCCGCTATCGTCGCCGGGCGTACAGATTTCTCCATGAACGATTATGTAGCACGAAACCCGCGCCGGCGCCAACGCACCGTATCTGAAACACGGCCTTGATCGAATACCGAGGCCGCGAGCAGTAAGCACGCCGAGTAGTACAGCGGGTACGCCACAAAGGCGTTCCAGGAATCGGTAACCACGAACTCCCAGTTTGCCACAAAGATATCGGAGATATAAAACACGACCGCTCCGACGGCGGCGGCGCGGGCTCCGAGCGAGCGCAGACGTACCGTGAACGCCGCAAGCACGAACACGGCGATCACCAGTGCGTACGCGAGAATGCCGATGCGCTCTACGCCCGATAGGTACGGATACAACCATAGCATGAGCGCGACCGTGGCGCTCCCAACGAGCGCCGTTGTGACAAGGACCTGTGTGCGCTCGGCCGGCTCGGTTCGTGCGCGAATGAGAAAAGCAGGCACAAACACGAGATGAGCAGCGAGGAATGCGTACATTCCGTGGTGGAAGTTGCCGGGCCCAACGACGTCCCCGACCGCGCAAAGCGCAAGCCCGAGAAGCATCAGCCGCCCGTAGGAGCCGGCCAACGCACCCGCGCCAAGCGCCCCCGCAAGATATCCACCGGTCGCGGCGAGGGTGGCGGGGCGCACCAGTGGACTCCACCAGATACGCCCGGCGAGCATTGCGCCCACCGCCAATATCGTAATAGCGGCACACGCCCGATAACCATACGGTAGCCTCAGCATCTAAGTCAGTATAGCCGAGCTTGCGCGAAAGGTCTAAGCCGTGATTCAATCATGACAATGAAGGCGTATCAATCGCGTGGGTATCTCAGTCGCCTGCGGTGCGCGCGCGCGTTTTGCGCGGCCTTGCTGGTTCTGGCTATGAGCGGCGTCGAGCTTGCGTCGCTCCCGCTTTACAACGAGCCGTTCAACTACTGGATAGACCTACCCGAGCGATGGGGCACGGTAGACGCCGAAAACCTGGCCGACGTGAGCTTTGCCGACCCGCATCGTCGTGCCGTGCTGCAGGTCTTTTCGTTCGTGGGCGGCCGCGAGGGCGCCGAAGGAGGTGACACCGACGACTCTGCCGCCGAGCCGGAGCATCCTGAAGCGCTGGCCGATCGCTTCGAGCAGAGCTTTCAGGCCGCCGGAGAGCGCGCGTCGTTCGAGTATCAGGGGCGGGACGCGGTGCTCGCCGACTGGAGCTACATCGCCGGGCGCATTCCGGCGCGTGGGTACTGGTTCTTCTGGAGTAACGACGACACTGCCTTCGCGGTCGGGGCATTTGCTCCTGAGGAGAACTACGAGCAGTATCACGATACGCTGCTCTCTGCGCTCGACTCGTTTGCCCCAGGCTCGCAGGCGCGACTCTCCCCCGGGCCGATCAACCAGTTTTACTATCCCTATCCCCCGCCGGATCAGGAGATGTACGAGGTCCCGATAGCGTCGGAAAAGTCCGCCGAGTCTGGCGATGCCGGCCACATGTTGCCGCTTCCGGCCGATGAGGGCGAGATCGAGGCGACCGAGGTCTTGATCGAGCGCGAGGCGCGGGTGCTGCACGCCTGGTATGCTCCCGACCAGCCCGACGGTCTCTGGAAAGATGCGTGGCGGCGTTTCTACCGCGCCATATATCGTGACAACTATCAGCGTCTTGCGCCGTTGGTTCCGGAGCTCATGCGGCACTTCCGGCGCGTGGGTGTCTCAAGCGACGAGGTGCCGCACGCGCTGCTCGCGTGGCTGCAGGAGTTTGCGTATCGGCGAGTGGGCGGCGACGCCGACGTACAGCCGCCGCTCTCGAGTTTAATCACCGGCAGCGGCGACTGCGACAGCCTCGGCGTGGTGTACGCAGCGCTGTTACATCACCTCGGCTACAATGCGATACTGATGGTCTCGCACGAGTACGGCCACGCGATGGTGGGGGTAGATATAGACGGCGAGGGCGCGCGGTTCGAGTACAACGGCACCGCGTATCTCGTGGCCGAGCTCACCGCCGATGTTCCGATGGGACAGATTGACCGCAGCATGGCCGACCCGGCGGGCTGGATCGGCGTGGAGTTGCGCCCTCAGTGAGCTTCGACCGGGTCCGATGCGCAACGAGCGGTATCGATGCAACGGTATGGGGCGACGGGGGGTGCGAGACCTGTTTCTTCATAATTTCGTCGCAACCTTAACACTTCCCGGATGCACAAACTTAACACTGTCGATCTCAGGCTCTCGTGCGGATCCCGGCATGCGAATCCCGGCATGCGAATCCGGACTCGCGGCGAATGTGCGGCTGCCCGGCTCGTGGCCATTTCCGGATCTGATCCCCGTCGGGGCTTTCCCGTCGGCGCCCGCGCGCATGCAGAGTACGTCATGAACCGCCCGGCGGGATCTTTGACTCTGGGCTACCCGAAAACGCGCAGTACCGTCATCATTGTTGCGAGCACGACAAAGAAGGTAGAGGTAAGCGTAACGAGCATCGTAAAACGCTTGTCGAGCTGCTCGAAGCGCTTGTCCATGTTGTGCGTAAGGTCTCCGAAGCGTTTGTCCATGCTGTGAGTAAGTTCCTCGAAGCGCTTGTCGACCTGCTCGAAACGCTTATCCATGTTGTGTGCAAGCTCTTCGAAGCGCTTGTCGACCTGGTCGAAGCGGCGGTCCATCTGCGCTTGCATTTCTTCAAAACGCTTGTCCATCGCGGCGAAGCGC
>PUNW01000196.1 GCA_003552665.1 Spirochaetaceae bacterium
CCTCCTCGCCTTCACGTTTGGCAAGATTGGTCGAAAGCCGCAGCCCATTGTAACTTCGCTCGGTTCCATACGGCGGGTCATTCAGCACAAATAACGTCTTCATTTCGTAACCTCCTCAATGTGATATCCTGAAGCTTTCCATTCGGCGATGCCTTCTAGGGTACGTGCAGCCGATATGCCGTGTTGTCGCAACTCCCGCACCGGGCAGGTGTCCGGCATCGAACTCCCCCCGTGGTCGCACATCAACCACCACCACCTCATCGTTCATGAGTCGTCTCAGAAGCTCTCCGTAATCCACTTGTTCCGCTGTTTGCGACTGCGCGCGAGCTTCCGATCCTGCAGGACATGAAGGTGATGCGATACCGTAGTCACTTTTGATCCTACTTCGCGTGCAACTTCCTCGACACCCGCTCGCATTGACATAGCAAGTCGAGCAGTTCAAGACGAGCCGGTTCAGCTAACGCCGCCATCACGCCCGCGATCTCGCGCATCACCGTCTGTTTGAACGCGGCATCGTGCTGTGCATCCTGTTGTCGATTCCGCTGTCCGCGCATCAGACCACCTCCAGGCGGATATCCGGGCGCCGGCGTCAGCCGACCGATAACTCAACGACTAGTGCCTGCTGCCCCTGAACCGGCATCAGCGAGCAGCGTCAGAAGGCCGAAGCTTGGGTGGCCTCGGCGTTGTAGAACTCGATGGCGTCTCCGAGCTCCCGCAGACAGTGCTCTACGTAGCGCGGCGTAAGCTCTATGATGTTGTCCTTTCTGTAGGTGCGCTCCTTCTGCAGTAGGACGGGAAAGATGCTGTGGGTCGAGATGATCAGCTGATACTTCTTCGAAAGCTGGGGGAAGATATCTTTCCAGAGAATGGCCTGTCCGGCAAACCCGATGTGGTTGTCCACCTCATCAAGCAGCAACGTCGGCCGTTCGCTGGGCTTGAGCTTGTAGGTGAGAAAGCGGCCTTCAACATAATCGATGAGCTCGTTGATCAGACCGATTCGCCGCTCACCGGTGGAGCGCAGCATTTCCCGGCTCTCAAGATACCCGGAGCCGATAAACGATTCTTCCGAATGCGCATAGCAATCCTGGTAGAACACCGGCCGGCCGTCCCACTCAAGGGTGATGCGGTACTCAAGCATTGTGAGAGATTTGCCGTCGGGACGTTCGGCTGGGTGGCCGTGGTCTTCACGCTCGCCGTGAGCTTCAGTCTTACCCTGGTCTTTCGCCCTACCATCCGTAGCCGGAGCCTCAGCGCTGCCGTTAAGCGGGCCGGCGGCGGCATCTGACCAACCCCCGGCTCCGCAACCTGCAGCCACAGCAAGCGTGTGCAGCATAGTGGTTTTACCGGAGCCGTTCGGGCCGAACAGGACGTTGATTCTGTCGCCGAACCGGTGCCGGCGCTTGCCGATGCCGTCGATTCGCACCGGATAGCCGGGGTCGAACTTCAACGATTCGATCATATCGCTGCTCCCGTACTACCGAATGGTTTAGCCCGCATTTCGTCTCCAGCATTTCCGAAGACTGCCGGGCATAATTGATACAGATCATAGTAGTTTCACGGCCCATTTGTCATCTTCAACACGGACTTACGGTTGAGGAGGACGAACCATGAAAACAATTCTGCGCAGCAATGATCTCAGTTGCCCGAGCTGCGTCGCCAAAGTTGAGGCGAGCTTGGCTCGTGTCCCCGGTGTCTCGGAAGCGAAGGTGCGCTTCAATTCCGGGCGTATCGTGATAGAGCACGACCACGAGCTCGCCGACGTCGAGACCCTGCAGGAGACAATTCGCAGTCTGGGCTACGAAACCGAGGTGTCACCGCTGTGACCCGCGCGCAATATCTCAAGATTACGACGATCACCGCCGGCGTGCTTACCGCCGCCGGCACGGTGTTCTGGTACACGGGTTCCCCGGTGCTCTCGGCCGCCGGTTTCGATCTTCGTTTGGACGCGCTCCTGCTGCTGCCGGCAACGGTGATAGCCGGCGCCGACATTGCGCGGCGAGGGCTCACGGCGCTGCGGCGGAGGCACCTCGGAATCGAGCTCCTGGTTACCTTGGCCGCGATCGGGGCGCTCTTCCTCGGAGAGTACTTCGAGGCGGCGGCGGTCACCTTTCTATTCGCACTCGGCGGCTTGCTCGAAAACCGCGCAATGCGCCGAACCCGCGATGCGCTCCGCGATCTCTGGGAGTCGGTCCCGAGTGTTGCAACGGTGCTGCACGACGGTGCCGAGCAGGAAGTTCCTCTCAACCGCGTGCAACCCGGTGACACGGTGCTCGTGCGGCCGGGCGAGCGCATTCCGGTAGACGGCACCATAGAACAGGGCGAGAGCTCGGTGGACGAAAGCACCATAACCGGCGAATCTGTGCCCGCGGAGAAATCCACCGGGAGCAGTGTGTTTACCGCTACCGTCAACCAGCACGGGGTGCTCTACATAACGGCCGAACAAGTCGGCGCTGATACAGCGGTCGCCAAGATCATCGCCCGCGTCGAGGAGGCGCAGGACTCGCGCACGCACAGCGAGCGCGTTATCGACCGCTTCGCACGCTACTACACCCCCACCATTCTGATCGGCAGTTTGCTCTACTATTTGGCGACAGGCAATCTGCACACCGCCCTCACGCTGTTGGTAGTTGCGTGTCCCGGAGCGCTGGTGATTGCAGCCCCGGTCGCGGTGATTTCGCCTATCGGCCGAGCCGCTAAGCG
>PUNW01000041.1 GCA_003552665.1 Spirochaetaceae bacterium
CGAATCGATTCCGTAGTAGTCCCCATACTGTCTCCTTGCGATCCGGCACCAGGTTTGTATGAAATTGGTGGCAGTGGTTTCTGTGTGAGTCGGCTAGTACTATACGAGCGCCCTCAAATGGTTGTCAAGGCGAAAGCTGTGGATCGAATACGTCGCGGACGAACGGCGCAACCGCCGCGGCCAGCCGAGTCAGAAACTCCTCATCTGCGGACGAAAATGGGTCTCGGCTATGGCTGTCGATATCGATCTCGGCCACGAACGCCCCGTTGTGGAACACCGGCACGACGATCTCGGCGCGCGTCTCTGCGCTGCAGCTGAGGTAGTTTTCGGCGGCATTGACGTCCGGAACTACAAAGGTCTGCTCGCTGACTGCCGACTGTCCGCAGATCCCTCTGCCGTACGGTATGCGGGTGTGCTCGGTGGGCGCCCCTGCGAACGGGCCGAGCGCGAGTAGCCGTTGCTCCGGCACAGCGAAATAGAAACCAACCCAGTCGTAATGCGGAACTTCGTCCTTCAGCAACGTACAGATCAGGTGAAACGCCTTGCCCGCGTCATTGGCCGGCGGCAGCAGCTCAACGGCCCTGCGCTCCAGCGTCGAAAAATCGACACTCATATCGCTCACTCACTTTTTTTGGCGAAATGCGAGAACTCCATGGCGTACGTCCCGCGTCCCTGTGTCACGCTCCGCAGCGACGTCGAGTAGCCGAACATCTTCGCGAGCGGCGCCTCGGCGCGGATATGCTCGGCGTTGGTGCGCGACTCGACCTCGTGCACGACACCGCCGCGCATTGTCAGCCCCTGAATCACATCGCCCATAAACTCCTTCGGCGTGATCACGTCTACCCGCATAATCGGCTCGAGCAGAATCGGCCCGGCTTCGCGGCAGGCGTTGTCGAAGCCTTGCGATCCGGCGGCCTCAAACGCAAACTCGGTGGCGGTGGTCTCGTCGTACGCGGCATCAACCAGCGTCACTCCCACATCGTAGGCCGGGTAGCCCTGGACGATACCTGAGGTGAATGCCGCCTCAACCCCGCGCCGGGCTGCGTCAATGAGATTCTGCGGCAGCTGCGCCGGCTTCACCTCGCTGGTGAACTGCGTTCCAGTGCCGCGCGGCAATGGCTCAACCTTCAAAGTGATATCGGCCTCGTTTTCCTTGCCGGCGAGAATACGATGGAAGGTCTCACGATGCGTCACCGTTTTGGTTACCGACTCGCGGTAGGTGACCTGCGGGTTGCCGACATGCGCTCCAACCTTGAAATCTTCGGTAATGCGGGTCACGAGCACCTCGAGGTGCAGCTCTCCCATCCCGGATATAATCAACTCACCGGTGTCGGTGTCTTCTTTGGCGATGAACGTCGGGTCCTCCTGCGCGAGGACATCGAGCACCTGCTTGAGCTTATCGCGCTCAGAGAGCGTGCGCGGCTCAATCGCGACCGAGATCACCGGCTCGGGGAAGTGCATGCGCTCGAGGAGCACCTGGAAGTTCTCCGCGCCGACTGTATCTCCGGTCTGGGCGAGCTTGAACCCGACGAACACCGCGATGTCGCCGGCCTTGATGCGGTCTAGCTGTTCGGTGCGGTTGGCGTGCATGCGCAGCAGGCGGTGCACGCGTTCGCGCTTGCGCTTGTTGATGTTGTAGACTGCGGTGCCGGCTTTGAGCTCCCCGGAGTACATGCGCACAAAGCTGAGTGAGCCGGCCTCGCGGTCGCTCTGAATCTTGAACACCAGCCCAAGCGGCGGTCCCTCGTCGGTGCGCTCAACCTCCACGTGCTCCTCTTTCTTGGCATGCGTCCCGTGAATCGGCGGAAGCTCTTCCGGAGCAGGCAGGAAGTCAAGGACTGCATCCAGGAGCGGCTGCACCCCGATATTGCGCAGGCTGGCGCCCACGAGTGTTGGTACCAGCTCGCGTGCAATAGTGCATTGCCGAATCACGGACTTCAGCAGGTCCGGCGCAATCTCAGCGCCTTCCAGGTACAGCTCGGTGATCTCGTCGGAGAACCGGCTTACGGTATCGACCAGCTTCTCGCGATACTGTGCCGCAAGCGCCCGCCGCTCTTCGGTGGAGATCTCGGTGCGCGTGATCTCAAAGCCGTAGCGCTCGCTGCTCCAGTGCAGTTCCTCCATTGTCACCAGGTCGATCGTGCCTTCAAACTCGTTCTCGCGCCCAATCGGCAGCGCAATCACCAGCGGCGTAGCATGGAGCTTTTTCTGCATCTCCTCCACCACGGCGAAGAAATCAGCCCCAATGCGGTCCATCTTGTTGACGTAGGCAATGCGCGGAACTTCGTAGACATCGGCCTGGCGCCAGACGGTCTCCGACTGCGGCTCCACGCCCCCGACCGCGCAGAAGATCGCAATCGCACCGTCGAGCACGCGCAACGAACGTTCCACCTCGGCGGTGAAGTCGACGTGGCCCGGGGTGTCGATGATGTTGATCTGGGTGTCACGCCAGAAACAGCTCGTGGCGGCTGAAGAGATCGTGATGCCGCGGTTTTGCTCCTGCGTCATCCAGTCCATGACCGTATCGCCGTCGTCCACTTCGCCGATGCGGTGGCTCTTGCCGGTGTAGTAGAGGATGCGTTCGGTAGTCGTCGTCTTGCCGGCATCGATATGGGCCATGATGCCGATGTTGCGCATGCGTTGAATTTTCATCGTGGGCGCCATAGTAGCACAATCGCGATCGGTTGACAAAACCC
>PUNW01000095.1 GCA_003552665.1 Spirochaetaceae bacterium
CCAGCCGAGCCGCGGGGGAACCCGGCTTTCTCGTAGAGGTCGATTCGCCCAACCAGACCGTACGCACCAGCACGATTACTGCTGATGCTACGTCTTGGGGAGTGCTCGTCCGCCTTTACAATCCCAGCCCCGTGCATTCCCCGGCCCGCCTCTCGGCCGGGTTCGCGCTCTCCGGAGCACGCCGAACTGCACTCGATCAGAAGCACGGCGTAGACCTCACTGTCAACGGCAATATGGTTACGCTCGAGCTCGCGCCTCACGCGATCGCTACCGTGATCCTGTTTCCGGCAGTGGAGCTCACGGCGCAGAATGAAGGCGCACGCTCCCCACATGAGAGCACACACCCAAGCAACGATGTGCCGCCGATCTCATCAGGTTACGACGCGCCCGCACTCCGCATTCTCGGTGTCTTCCCGGTCACCGAGCCCCTGGCACCCGGCTCGACGGTTGCCCCACCCGCAGCGCTCACCGCTTACCCGCAACTCCCGGCTGTAACTCCCGGCGATCTCAAAAGTGAACGCCGGCGTCTGTCCGCGCTGCGCGAAACGCTTGGCGCACAGCGTGAAGAGCTTGCCGAGTGTGAACAGCACGATCACGAGGACGCCTTATCCGAAGCGAGCTCAGAAACACGAACCGCGAATCCCGAGACGCAGGAGTTACGAGCGGAACTCTCAACACTCGAGCGCACAACCCTTGAGGCCGAGCTCTCACTCAAGATGCTGGAACTGAAACGGCAACAGACAGAGAGCGGCCTGCGCCTGCCGGAACCTCACGATGAGCAAACCCGCGAGTTCTTCCGTGAGATCGGCTATAGGCTCAACCAGGCGCGCATAAGGAAGCGGACCGACGACTATCTCTGCGCTATGCTGTCATCTGACCACCGGAACGGGTGAAGCGGGCTCGCCACAGGAGGCGGGTGGTCGTCCGCCTTCGGCCGCTTTCCTTCGCCGCCGGATTGCGCGGAACGGCCTCTGCGCTACTAGGCCCTCCTAATCCCAGAAGCCCGGGTCTACCCGGAACGCGCGCACGTAACGAGGTCCCGGCAGCGGATAATCGTCGGCCTCGGTGAACACCAGCAGATCCCGCGTCTCCGAGACCCAATATCCGCTCGCTTCGCGATCATCCAATGGATAGCGAGCCTTCAACGACCCATCGGCAAGACTCAACGCCATCAGGCCATCCTCATCAAAACCGCCCACGACCACAGTGTTTCCCACCACCAGCGGCTCGGCGTATCCGCCGAAACGCGTTTCCACCTCCCAGATGCGCGTCGTCAAGTCGTGCGACCACATCGTAATCTTCCGGTCCTCCAGAACGATCAAGCCCTGGTCGGTTAGCTTAAGCCTGCGAACGACACCCTCTGCCCTGTACTCATGCAATACTTCACCCGTGTGTCGGTCTGCAACCACCACCACCCACCCGCGCGGAGACAACGCTCGGCCGGCCCAGGCCAGCATGTCCCCATGCGCAGTGATGTAGTCAGCTCCCTTATAGGGAAGGTCGATGACCCATTCGACGTTTTCCCTCGCCAGATCCCATGCGGTAAGTGTATGAGGAGCTGTGCCGCGGCTCCATGTTTCGTAGTAGAGCGTGGTGTCTTGTAACAATGCGTTGTAGAAGAAGGCGACGTTCTCATCACGCCGTGCTATGACGCTAATCGGTTCCCCGTTACGCGGGCATACTAATTCCACACTTGCGTATCCTACGACCAAAACGCCACTATCAAGCCGGCGGATTGGTCTATCAATAAACGAAAATCGTGTCTGTCCCCATTGCGGCGTACCGTCAGATTTGTTAATCCCCCAGAGAGTTACATCTCCAGCCGAAGCTCGACTACCAATTAAGACGAGGTCATCATAAACAACGCCGTTCGAAAAGGCTGGACCATTCAACACGAAATTCCATTCACCGCTACCATCGGACAGTGACAGCGCGTAATACTCCCACTGGCCGGTACCAACAAAAACTTGATCCGTAGCTACATCGACTACTGGTCCCGCTCTCACAGAGCCATCGATCTCGGTTTCCCACAGAACCTCCCATTCGAGTTCCGTACTTCGTGATTCGGCTTGGACTTGAGCGCAGACAATCAGAAATAGTGCAAATGTCCATCCCACAGTACAGCAAGAGAACCTAAAGCCTCGTAGCGCTTTCACCCGGGCACCTCCACAGATAATTACCAAGCAGGCAAGGACGATTGAATGAACGTCTCGACATCGTAGTACCAGTGGTCACGCGCATCATGATAACGTCGCTGTTCCGCAGCGTCTGGCAGCATCAAGTCAAGAAGCGGACTCGGCATAGCAACCGTATAGATCTCTGCATGAAGATGCGCGGCTGTCGACATTGTCCCTGATCCTCCTGTCGCCGCAAACGAACGATCGACATCGATTGAGAGCCCTTCAGACAAGCCACTTTGTGAGAGCCGGGCAAGATGCGCGTACCGAGTGAAGAATTCATACTGTCGCGGTATGCCCATGTAGAGGTATTCGGGCGTGCTATGCTGCAGGACGACGCTAACGCCAGCGGGTGTCTCAGGGTCCAACTGAATCCCACCCTCGGCAACGTGGCCGGGGAACATGGGGCTCAGGGGGGTGCCGACGGCGGCGCGAAAGTCGGTTCCGTAGTGGAAAGAGGTGCTGCGGAAGGTGCGGGGCCCGAACGGGCTCGTTACCACAAGGGTGC
>PUNW01000093.1 GCA_003552665.1 Spirochaetaceae bacterium
CGCGATTGCGTAACGGAAATCCGTTCCGAATATCTCAACGCGATCGGCTTCGATCACAAGATCCTCGCTGCGAATACCGGCGTTGCCTTCAAGAACCGTGCGCTCGCGCCCCTCGGCAAAGATCATGCTCGTGCGATCACCGTAAAACTCGAATTGGTCGGCCGCTTCTGCTACGCCCACGACTAAAACAAGCAACAGCAGGACCACCAGCCGGCGCCGGCAAGCCGGCGCCGGCCTCCCGGTGCCTCCCACCGACTGGGCGGCGCTACCGAGAGCGGCCCTATCGTTCACTGCGATCACCATCGCCTCCATCGCCATTACCGTCGTCTTCTCTGCTCCTCGGAACCAGGGTACCGCGCACTTCGCCCCCGAACGACACGTCACGAAACTCGAGCTCGGCGCTGAAATCCAGGCCGGAGACCGTCGATCCGTCATCACGCTCGATGCGAACCCGTTCATCTGCGCGACCCGAGACGACTCGTGCCTCATGATCGTAGCGTAGGAACTCTGCGAAGATCCACGCCTCCTGCTCCACCGAGTACAGCTCGACATCACCCCACAGCTCGACATCGTCGCTATCGGTGTACAGGCGCGCCTCACGGGCGCGGCCCTCGGTCACGACCGACCCGTCGGATGAGAGCTCCTGGAAACGCACATTGGTGAGGTGTTGCTCCTGTTTGCGCGGATAATGCTGCACCCGCTCCGCCGTCAGTCTGACTTCGCCGTCTTCACGGACCGCAGTTACCACTGCGTCGTCAAACTCGGCCTCGGGGAGGTCGGTGTCGAAATCCTCGTCCAGGCGTGCGTCTTCGTAGTCCAGGCTGCAGCCTGTAAACGCCACCGCTGCCGCGAGCAACCACAGGAGACGCCACAGGCCGCTGCGCCTTACCGACGGAACAGGCGTTCCCCACTGCGGGCTAACCGCGGTCGTTACCCGGTCGACACCGCCGCCTGGTGCTTCAAGCTCACCCCGACGAATGCACGAAACAGCGGATGCGCGCGCGTGGGTTTGGAGAGGAACTCGGGATGATACTGAACCCCGATCCCCCAAGGGTGATCCGGCCATTGCACTGCCTCTACCAGGGCCTCATCGGGCGTGACACCGGCGACGATCAAGCCGGCCTCCTGCATCTGAGCTCGATAGGCGTTTGATACCTCATAGCGATGCCGATGCCGCTCCTGGATTACTTGTTTTCCGTATGCCTCGTGGAGCTTGCAGCCCTCGCGAAGCAGAGACTCGCTGAGGCCGAGTCGCATGGTTCCACCGTAGTTCTTCACATCGATCTGCTCTTCCAGCAGGCTGATAACCGGATGCCGGCACTCAGGCGCGAACTCGGTACTGTCGGCGTCCTCGAGTCCCAGCACGTTGCGCGCGTACTCGATCACCATCACCTGCATCCCCAGGCAGATGCCGAGATACGGCACACCTTGCCTGCGTGCAGCATGCGCTGCGAGTACCATCCCGTGGATCCCGCGGCTGCCGAACCCGCCCGGCACGAGAACCCCGTCAACATCCCGCAGCAGCTCGGCCGGGTCGTCCGCCTTCTCAAACCGCTCTGAATCGATCCGTACAAGCTCCACGCGGCTCTCGGACGCGATCCCGCCGTGCAACAGCGCTTCATCGACCGACTTGTAGGAGTCGTTGAGATCGATGTACTTGCCGACCAGCGCAATCCGCGCCGTGCGCTGCGCTGTGCGATACACCGTGGTCACGTGCTGCCACTCTGCCAGGTCGGCTTTCGGCACCTCCAGGTCGAGCTTGCGGAGCGCGATCTCATCGAGCTTCTGCTGGTGATAGATGAGCGGAATCTCGTAGATCGTCGACTCGATATTGTACGCCGAGATCACCGCCTCATACTCCACGTTGGTGAATAAGGCAATCTTGCGCCGCAAATCCTCTTCAAGCTTGTACGGCGCGCGGCATAGCAGAATGTCCGGCTGTATTCCGATCTCGAGCAACTCCTTCACCGAGTGCTGCGTCGGCTTGGTCTTCAGCTCGCCGCCCGCAACCTGAGGAATAAGGGTAAGGTGTACCGAGATGACGTTTCGGTGCCCCATCTCGTGGATCATCTGCCGCGCCGCCTCGAGAAACGGAACCGACTCGATGTCTCCGACCGTGCCTCCGATCTCGACGATCGTAATATCGACCTCAGGCTGATCGCCTACCATCCGGATGCGCTGCTTGATGCGGTCGGTTATGTGTGGGATCACCTGCACCGTCCGGCCCAGGTAGCGGCCCTCACGTTCACGCTGTATGACTTCCTGATAGACCTGCCCGGTCGTTACCGAGTTGGCGCGCGTGAGTGGGGAAGCGGTGAAGCGGGCGTAGTTGCCGAGGTCCAGGTCGGTCTCGGCGCCGTCGTCGGTGACATACACCTCACCGTGCTGGTAGGGGCTCATCGTGCCGGCGTCGACGTTAATGTAAGGGTCGATCTTGACCATCCGGACGTTAAAGCCGCGACACTCAAGCAGGGCTCCGAGTGAGGCTGCCGCAACGCCCTTGCCAAGGCTCGAGCACACGCCGCCGCTGACAAAGACGTACTTCTTCATGTGCATCGATTATTCAAAACAGTCCCGCCCGTGTCAATTGGCGGCAGGGCTCGCGCAGATGCCACTAAACGTCTGACTAGTAAACGCCTGTCTAGTACTAGACGCTAGCCGGGAGAGCATGGAACACTCCCTCC
>PUNW01000126.1 GCA_003552665.1 Spirochaetaceae bacterium
ACTGGCTGGCCATCACCATGTAGACCAACAGCGTTGCGAGCAGCAATGCGAAGAACAGGCTCTCAAAGCTCTCGGCCATCTCCTCGATTGCGCCGGTGTAGTTTATCTCGATTCCGGGCGGCGGGTCACCCATCGCCTGCACCTCTTGCTGAAAATCGGCCATTACTCGATTGAGCGCGCGCTCCCCAGTGAGGTTTGCAAGCACGTTGACATTGCGCACCCGGTCGAGCCTGCGGATTGCATCCGGCGCGATCGCCTCCTCGAAATCGACCACGCTCTCGATCGGGATGCGTGATCCGGCCGGCGTCTTGAAGAACAGCGAGCGTAGAGCCTCGCGGTCGTTGCGGTCTTTGTCACGCAGCATCATCCAGACGTCGTAACGGCCGTCGTCGGCGGTGAAGCGCGAGACCTCGCTACCGTGGTAGGCGGTGCGGAGCGTTTGGGCGACCTCCAGCGGCCGAAGCCCGAGGCTGACCGCCTCGCTGCGTCGCAGTCGCGCCTGCAGCTCGAGGGCGCCGTCGTGGGTGTCGGTGCGTACGTTGCGTGAGCCCTCTACGCGGCTCACGCGGTCGCGGATGCGCTCGGCGTACGCGCGCAGCTCGTCGAAGTTATCCCCGGTGAGCTCGATCACCAGCGGGCTCGTGATGCCGCTCGCCGACTGTGCAATCGCGGCCATCCCCTGCAGCTCGACGTTGTAGTCGAGATCCATCAGCTCGCGAGCGATACGGCGGTCTACTGCGTTGGTGATGCTCCAGATGTCGCGGTCGCGTTTCTGGACGTCGGTGAGCGCGACGTAGACCGCGGCCGCGTTGTTCCCCTGTCCGGGCTGCGCGGGTGCGAGCAGGCTGCCGCCGCCGATCATCGAGGAGAGCGCCGTGATGTGCTCTCCCGCTTCCTCGCGGACGATCGCCTCCACTTCGGCGACTCGACGCGCAGTCTCGTCCGGGCTTGCGTCGATGCGCGTCCTGAAGGTCACGACGAAGGTGCCCTCATCGGCCTCCGGCAGAAACTCCATGCCCAACAGCAGAATCGAGGCGACCGAGAAGAGAAACAGCAGCACCGCGGAAACGACGACGGTGCGAATGTGGGCGAGCGCCCAGTGCAGCAGCCGCTCGTAGACCGCGTCGAGCGCCTGGAGCAGACGCTGGATCCGGGCGGCGACACGCGTGAGGGCCGGCGAGCGGCTCCTGATCTCGACATCCGCAAGCGTGATCTCGCTGTAGCTTTCGGCGTCGTCCGGTGGGGCGGTGGCGCGCTCTCCCCGGGTGCCGCGCTCTCCCGCGGGTTGTGCTTCCACACGCAGGAAGCGGGCGCACAGCACCGGCATCAGGCTGACTGCAGCGGCGAGCGAGATGAACAGCGAGAACGCGATCGTGAGTGAGAGGTCTTCAAAGATGATGCCGGCGATGCCTTCGACGTAAAGCATCGGCAGAAACACCGCCATTGAGGTCAGCGTGGAAGCGCTGATCGCGGTCGAGACCTCTTCGGCGCCGAGCACTGCAGCCTCTACCGGACTGTAGCCGTTGAGCTGTTTACGGTAGATCGACTCGAGCACCACGATTGAGTTGTCGACGAACATCCCGATCGCGAGCGTGATCCCCATCAGAGAGGTGATGTTGAGCGTCATTCCGCCGAAGTCGACCAGCGTAAAGGTTGAGATCACTGCCACCGGAATAACCAGCGTAATGATCACGGTGGAGCGCAGGTTGCGCAGAAAGATCAACAGCACGAACACCGCGAGAATACCACCCTGCCAGGCAGCGTCGACCACCCCGCCGATTGAGTCGCGGACCTGATCGGCCTGGTTGACCTGTGTTTCAATGCGCAGCGAGTCGGGCAGCCGCGGCCGGAGGAGCTCGAGGCGGCGCAGAACCTCGTCGTTGACATCGACGGTGTTGTATCCCGGCTGCTTGTGCACCTCGAGGCGCAGCCCGTCGGCACCGCGGGCGGTGACGTACTCCTCCTGCGGTTTGTAGTCGAAGGTGATCTCGGCGAGATCGCGCAGGAAGATCGGCACGCCGCCGCGCGAGGCGACGAGTACCTCGGCAATGTCGTCGATCTCTTTGAACTCCCCGATGGTTCGCAGCGAGAGCTCGTGGTCGCCGAGATCCATCAGCCCGCCGGGGAGCGTGATGTTCTCGCCCTCGAACGCCGCGAGAGCCTCGCTGATAGCCACATCGTGCCGTCCCAGATCGTCGAGATTGAGGCGCACCATCACCGCCGCTTCGCGGCCGCCGTAGAGGTCAACGCGCGCGACGCCGGAAACGCGTTCAAGCTGCGGCTCGATCTCCTGCTCCACCAGCCGCCTGAGATCCAGCCCTTCGGCCTCGGAGAACACATTGAGCTCGAGGCTCGGGTAGAGCCCGCCCTCGAACTTGAACAGCTCCGACCGTTCAGCGCGCTCGGGGAGGTCGTCCTCGATGCCGTGCAGCGCTTCGCGCACGTCGATCAGCGCCGAATCGATATCGGTGTCGGCCGAGAAGCTCATGCGCACCGTCGAGAGCCCCTCGCGCGAGGTGGAGTTGATGTGCTCGAGACCGTTGATCCCGGACACCGCGTCCTCGATCTCGACGGTGACGTCGGACTCGATCTCGTACGGACCCACGCCGGGATAGGCGGTGAAGGCAACGATTGCCGGCAGGGTCGCCTCCGGGAACAGCTCCTGCCCGATGCGATTGAGCG
>PUNW01000128.1 GCA_003552665.1 Spirochaetaceae bacterium
CTGACCCTGTCAAGGTGAACCGTGAAGTGTTCAATGTCGGCTCCACCTCGGAGAACTATACCAAGAAGATGCTCAGTGACGAGCTACTCAAGGTGATCCCCAGTGCCAAAATCCGGTTCGTTAAGAAGGATGAGGACCCGCGGGATTATCGGGTCTCTTTTGACAAGATCAAGAACGTCCTGGGGTTTGAGGTCAGCCGGACCGTACCGGAGGGAATCGCGGAGGTTCACCGTGCGGTGCGAGACGGCATGATCCGAAACCCCGAAGATCCTATATACTACAATACTCCCTGCGCAGGTTGATATGAGCGCTATCCATCAGAGCCTCGTCGAGTTTACCCGAGATCTCTACAACACCGATGAGTTCATACCGCTGCACGTGCCGTCATTTGGCGGTAATGAGACGCAGTATATCCGGCAGACGATCGATTCCACATTTGTGTCGTCGGTCGGCGAGTATGTAGATCGCTTCGAGGAGATGACCGCAGCCTTCACCGGCGCTGCCCACGCCGTGGCTACCGTGAACGGAACGGCCGCGCTCCATGCGGCACTGCATTTGGCCGGCGTAACGCGTGATGACCTGGTGATTACCCAGCCGCTGACCTTCGTCGCCACCGCGAACGCAATCCGCTACTGCGGAGCCGACCCGGTATTCGTCGATATAGAGGCGGATACGTTAGGTCTGTCTCCGGACGCGGTTGAGCGGTTTCTGAAGACCGCTTGCGAGCGTGCTGCTGACGGCAGCCCTGTGCACCGACCCAGCGGACGCCGCCTTAGCGCTTGCGTGCCGATGCATACCTACGGCTTCCCGATGCGCATTGAGGAGCTCATCCGAATCTGCCGTGATTGGAGAATTCCGGTACTAGAAGATGCCGCTGAGTCGCTTGGTTCACTCGTAGGTGATACCCATACCGGGCGCTTCGGTCAGGTCGGCATCCTCAGCTTCAACGGCAACAAGACCATTACAACCGGCGGCGGGGGTATGATCATTACCGATGCCCCCGAGCTCGCCCGCCGGGCGAAGCACGTCACCACCACCGCCAAAGTGCCGCATCGTTGGGAGTATGTGCACGACGAGTTGGGGTTCAACTACCGGATGCCTAACCTCAATGCGGCCCTCGGCTGCGCGCAGATGGAGCAGCTTGAAGAGAAACTCCGGAGTAAGCGCAAGGTCGCAGCAGCCTACGGCGAGTTTTTTACGCGCCCTGAATGGACTGAAGCCGGGTACCGTTTCATCGGAGAGCGCGAGAGCACCCAAGCCAACTACTGGCTCAACACTTTGCTATGCCCGGACCGCGAAGCGAGGGACAACCTCCTTGAGCAAACCAACAGTAACGGTGTCATGACCCGCCCGGCCTGGGAACTGATGTATCGATTGCCTGAGTATCGCGATAGCCTCAATTCAGGCTGCCCGGTTGCCGAGGACCTCGCCGCGCGGCTCGTCAACCTGCCGAGCTCACCGCTTGGTAGCAAAGGGCAGTCGGCGTGATGCGGCTGATTATCCTCGGCGCCGGCGGGCACGCGCGCGTCTGTGGCGAGATCGCAGAACGGAGCGGGCGGTTCGATGCCATAGCCTATTCGGACAACGCGGTTCCGAAAGGCACCGAGCTGCCCGGAGGGCAGGTAGCGTACACCGACGATGATCTTAGTACGGTCGATACCGGCGTCCATCAGGCTTTTGTCGGCGTTGGGCACATTAAAGCTCCTGAACTGCGGGTGCGTCTGTTCACACTGCTCAAGCAACTGGGGTTTGATTACGCTAAGCTCGAGGGCGCCGGTGCATATGTTGCCCCGTCGGCCGAAGTAGGGGAGGGAACTCTTGTCAGTCACATGGCGGTTGTGAATACCAAAGCGCGTATCGGTGTCAACTGCATCATCAACTCACATGCGCTGGTTGAGCACGATGCCGAGATTGGTGATCACACCCATCTGTCTACCGGAGCAATCATCAACGGCGGGAGCGTTGTCGGCGCGCGCTGCATGATCGGCTCGCACGCCACCGTTAACCAGGGTCTGAAGGTCTGCGAAGACGTGATCGTAGGCTCGGGCGCGACGGTAGTGAAAAGCATCGACGCGCCGGGCATCTATGTCGGAACGCCGGCGAGGAGAGTGCGGTAGTGCCGGGTATGTGCCTTGCGGTTATTCCGGCTCGTGGCGGTTCAAAGCGCGTGCCCAACAAGAACCTTTTGGCGTTCGGCGGCAAGCCGCTTATCGCCCATACCATCAGCGCTGCGCTTACAAGCGGTATCTTTGCCCGCGTTGTGGTCAGCACCGACAGCTGGGAAATCGCGGATGTCTCGCGGGCTTACGGCGCGGAGGCGCCCTTTGTGCGTGACGCCGGGCTGTCTGATGACCACACTCCGGTCTCGGTTGTAACCATAGATGCGCTTTCACGGCTAGACCCAAGCGGCGGTGAGTTTGAAGCGGTTTGTCAGCTGTTGCCGAACTGTCCCTTGAGGAGTTCTGAAGACATCGCTCAAAGTTACAATCAGTTCCGCGCCACGGGCGCTGAGTCACAGATATCGGTTGTGCGGTTCGGTTGGCTCAATCCGTGGTGGGCAATGCGCCGCGGCGAGGATATGCGCCTCGAGCCGCTTTTTGAACGCGAGCTAACCCGGCGGAGCCAGGACCTTCCCGAGCTGTACTGTCCAACCGGTGCGGTCTGGTGGGCATCGCCGGCATACCTGCACGCGCACGGAAGCTATCACGGCCCGGGGCGCACCGGTTGGGAGATAGCGTGGCAGCGCGGTGTGGATATCGACACGGTGGACGACCTCTCGTTCGCCGAGGCGCTGTTATCGATGGCTCAAGAAGGCAACCCCAATGCAGGGGGACCCGGTGGCGCCTAAGAGCGTTGCCGTGTACAGCACGGTCTACCCGGGCGTGGAGCCCTTCCTTCGGGACTGGTATCGCTCGGTTGAGGCTCAGCAGGATCAGGACTTCACCCTCTACGTTGGGGTGGATTCGCTTGAGATCAAAAGCACAACGGAAGCAATTGGCCGCGATATCAAAGCCAATTGGCTTAGCGCCCCTGCCGGTGCAAGCATCGCCGAGGTTCGCCAATACGCCTTTGATGAGATACCGAAGGTTCACGATGCGGTGGTATTGGTTGATGCCGACGATGTGATGGAGCCCTCGCGCGTTGGGGCGGCACGGCGAGCGCTCGAAACGGCGGAACTGTCGGCGTGTGCGCTGTCTCTGGTTGACCGCGAAGGAGCCGATCTCGGTGTTGAGTTTACGCTGCCGGAAAGATCAGACCCGGAGTCATTATTCCCCAGATACAACGTCTTCGGCCTCTCAAACTCGGCCTATCTCGCGAGCACGCTCCACAGATGCTGTCCTATTCCGTCGGATGCTCTGCTCGTCGACTGGTACTTGTCGACGCGGGCCTGGCTTCAGGGCGCGCGGTTAGGATTCGATCGTACCCCCCGTATGCGCTACCGGCAGCATGGTCAAAACACCGCGCGGGTAATGGCGCCCTTCCGGCCTGAACAGGTGCGAAGAGATACCGAGCGCGTGCTTGAGCATTTTGACCTTGTGCTCAGCCACGGCCTCGGCGGTGCCGTTGAGGCGCGCGTTAGCGAGCTTCAAAGCGTCCGCGATGAGGTAGAGAGATTTCACAAGCGCGTACTCGGCAACGACGCGGTTCTCGAAAACTATACCTCAGCCCTCAATGCGCTCAAGCCCGCACCGCTATGGTGGGTCACGGTTGCTCACCCGCAGCTTCGGCAGAGTTATCTATGAACACTATTACGTTCAAAGACAGACAAATCGGCCCCGGTTATCCGCCGTACGTGATTGCGGAGATCGGGTCTAATCACAACGGGGACATGGAGCTCTGCCGTAGGCTAATAGATGCCGCCGCCGAGGCGGGAGCTGATGCGGTCAAGTTTCAGTCCTGGACTGAAGACTCGCTCATCGCGAAGGAAGAGTACGAGCGCAATACGCAATACTCGGACAAGAAGCGCCACTTCGGCTCCTTGAGGGAAATGGTACGCGCCTATCAGTTCACTCCCACACAGCACCGGGAAGCCCGCGCGCACTGCAGTAAACGCGGCGTGCATTTTTGCTCATCGGCCTTCTCGCCGGCTGAGGCGGACATGCTTGAAGAGCTCGATGTGCCGTTCTTCAAGCTTGCGTCGATGGACATCGTGAACCTTCCCCTCATCGCACACATCGCCAAGAAGCAGCGTCCGGTCGTGATCTCTACCGGGATGGCCACCCTGGCCGAGGTAGAGCGCGCGGCCAACACCGTCCGCGAGCACGGTAATGACCGGATCGCGCTCCTGCATTGTGTTTCCATTTATCCCCCGGACTACACTGACATTCACCTGCGAAACATCTCAACTCTGGAACATGCCTTCGATCTGCCGGTGGGCTTCAGCGACCATACCATCGGCATCGCCGTGCCTGTTGCGGCGGTGGCGCTCGGAGCCTGCATTATTGAGAAGCATTTCACACTGGACAAAGACCTTCCCGGCTGGGATCACCACATCTCCGCCGATCCGGCCGAGATGAGGGCGATTGCCGAGGAGAGCAGGAACGTGTTCGCCGCTTTGGGCAGCAGTACGCGTACCGTTTCCGCAGCTGAACTGGAGAAACGCAGCAAGTTCAGGCGCAGCCTTGTCGCCCGAACGAACCTACAGGCGGATCATCGCCTAACCGACGGCGACCTTGACGCGAAACGCCCCGGCACCGGCATTTCACCGGATGAGATTCAATACGTTCTCGGGAGGGTGTTGAAGCGTCCTCTGGAAGCCGATGAGCTTATCCGGTGGGAAGACCTCCGTTAGCGGGAGCACAGAGATCGTATGTCGAGCACCGTTTACATCGTTCATTGCATTGACACCGAAGGCCCCCTCTACGAGTCGCTCGAAGCGACCTTTGAGCGCCTGAACAGCGTGTTCGGTCTTCAGCTCGAGCCGAGTCGGGAACTGCTTCGCCGGCTTCAGGACGGGGAGGTGAATCTCGGCGGTCTTGAGGACGCGGTTCGGAAGGTCGTAGCACCGCACCTTTTGGGGTACAACGACACCTGGGACAAGGTCGACGAAATGCTCGCGGACTGCATGTCAGACCGGTTTCGTCGTCAGGTGCCTGACACACACGGTGGCGGCTGGGTCTACAACTGGTTCTGTGTGGATCATGTCGATTACGATATCAATCCGCGCAGGCGCGATATCGGCTACCACAACGTCTTTGACCACTATCGCACCGCAATCCGCGAGCATGGTTCGCGTGAGGACGGGCTTCAGTTCCATTATCATCCGCATGGTCCGCGCAGGGAAGCGCATCTGTGTGCAACCCACTGGTGGGCGTCATCAGACAGTCTGTATCAGACTCTGTCGCGGCGAATTATCGACCGCGGCTGGTTCCCGGCAGCGAACCGGCCGGGCTTTCATGTAACCCGGCCCGACAGCAACTGGTTTCTGGAGCAGCACGTCCCGTTTGACTACGCCAATCAGGCCTTGGCAACGGCAAACACGGCGGATGAGGCGCAGTTTCGTCTGGGGGCCGGCCGGTTCGGCGACTGGCGCAGGGCTCCGGCCACCTGGCAGCCCTATCACCCAAGCCATGACGACTATCAAACTCCCGGCAGCTGCAGGCGCTGGATTGCCCGCTGCCTCAATGTGGGAACCCGTTACAAACTACTGAGCGAGCACGACGTCACGCAGGCGTTTGAGGAGGCCCGGCAAGACAAGCCCGTAGTGCTGGCTTTCACAAACCACGACTTTCGCGACATGAGGCCTGATGTTCAAGCAGTGCGCGAGCTGCTCTCACGCGTGGCTCGGCGCTTTCCTGATGTCTCGTTTCGTTTCTCTGAAGCGGTGCAGGCAATGCGCGAGGCGCTTGGGTTGGAGCCGCAGCCTCCGTGTGAGCTCGATCTCACTCTCAAGCCTGTCGGAAACTCAGGCCACGTGTTGCAGGTGAGCTCAGCGACTCCCACGTTTGGGCCTCAACCCTGGCTCGCTTACAAGACCGCGGACGGTCGATATTTCTATGACAACTTTGATATAGAGCTGCCGTTTCACAGATGGCAGTACGTCTTTGACGAGCAGACCTTTCGCCTGGCCGAGCTGAGTGCCGTCGGCGTTGCAGCCAATAACGCGTACGGCGTTACTACCGTCGTGCAGATAGACCCGGCCACGCACAAGCTTCACCGGTATTACTGGAATGCAGACGATAGGAGATAGCGTAATGAATTCTCACTCGCTTACCGATCTGAACGAGGTTATCTGTACGCCTGAGCTCACCATCAAAGAGGCCATGCTTCAGTTGGACCGGGCCGGAACGAGAGCGCTCGCGGTCTGCTCCGAGGGCATGCAGCTGCAGGGCTTGTTGACCGATGGTGACATACGGCGGGCGGTGATGAACCAAACGTCTCTGGATGCTCCCTGCGTGAGTATCGCCACACGGAAGCCGGTAGTGAGTGTGGAGGGGATACCACACGCCGACGCGCTACGACTGATGACGGAACAGGATATCGAGCACCTGCCGCTTGTAGACGCCGACGGTCGACTGGTGGATCTCCTCTTACGGTCGCGTCTGGCAGTGGCCGCCGAACACACCTGGAAACTGGAGCAACGCCTGCGAAGCGTCATTGTCTCGCCGGAGGCAACGATTGCCGAGGTGTTGCGGCAGATGAACACCGCCGGCACCGGGGCGGTTGTGGTATGCTCGGCTGAGCGCCGGCTGCTTGGGACGGTTACCGACGGTGACGTGAGGCGTGCGGTTCTCAAAGGCACTCAGATGAACGCGAGTTGCGACACCATCGCTGCGCGCGAGCCGCGCTCCGTCCGTCACCCGGTCACTGCACGCAGTGCGCTTGTAACTATGCAGCAGCATGATATCAACCATCTGCCGGTTGTGGATGAGGCGGGCCGGGTCGTAGATTTCCTGTTGCGGCGGGAGCTTGTGGGCGAAGCCCCTGTTGCGCCGTCTGCGGTCATTATGGCGGGCGGGCAAGGACAGCGCCTGCGGCCGCTTACCGAGGACACCCCGAAGCCGATGCTGCCGGTGGGCGACCGGCCGCTGCTTGAGCGCACCATTGAGCAGCTGCGCTCCGCAGGCATCAAGCAGGTGGCGCTGACCACGCACTACCTGTCTGAACGCATTGTTGAGCACTTCGGCAGCGGAGAGGCGCACGGAATACACCTGAACTACTGTGAAGAAACGCACCCGCTCGGGACCGCCGGGGGGCTGAAGCAGATCGAGGGCAATGGTCAGCCGATCGTCGTGATCAACGGCGATATTCTTTGTGCCGTTTCGTACGAAGGCATCTTGGCCTATCACCGACACCATGCTGCGGCCTTGACGGTCGGGGTTCGGCCGTACGCCGTAACCGTGCCGTACGGCGTTGTCGAGTCAAACGAAGAGCGCGTTACCGGCATCAAGGAGAAGCCGACCCTCACGTACTTTGTCAACGCCGGCATCTACGTCATCGACCCCTCCGCCCGTGACCTCATACCGGACGGCCAGCGCTTCGATATGACCGACCTCATGGAACTGCTCATAAACACCGGCCGCACCGTGGTGAGTTTTCCGATTACCGAGTACTGGCTGGATATTGGTACACCGAAGGACTACCAGCGTGCGAACGAAGACGCGCGTGCCGGGATGATCTGAACCATATGGTTGCAGCGGATACCGCAGAAACATACCCCAAGGACTTGTTCGATGGCGATGCGATGCATCGGCTCGCGGCTGAGCTGTTTCCGATCTGCCGAAGTATAACCGGAGAAGGACTCCGGAAGACTTTACGCATTTTACAGCGCGAGATCCCCCTGTCCATTGAACGGGTCCCTTCCGGCACGCAGGTCTTTGACTGGACGGTGCCCCCGGAATGGAACATACGCGACGCGTATATCCTCGACCCCGATGGCAACAAGATAGTCGATTTTCGCGCCAACAACCTTCATGTGCTCGGCTATTCGGTTCCGGTCGATAAGACGCTTTCTTTGGAAGAGCTGGACCGGCATCTCTACTCGCGGCCCGACCGTCCGGATGCGATCCCGTACGTTACCTCCTACTACGAGGAGCGCTGGGGCTTCTGCATGGCGCACAACCGGCGCCGCCGGCTAAAGCGCGGGCAGTACCGCGCGGTCATCGACAGTGACCTGAGTGACGGGGAGCTCAACTACGGCGAGCTCGTGATTCCGGGCGAGTCAACAGAAGAGGTGTTTATTTCCACCTATGTTTGTCACCCGTCGATGGCAAACAATGAGCTTTCGGGCCCGGTGGTGGCTACCGCACTCGCCCGGTGGGTGATGAGCGCGCCTCGTCGCTATACCTACCGCTTCGTGTTTGTACCGGAGACGATCGGCTCGCTGGCCTACTTGTCGCGGAACCTCAGCCACCTGAAGCAACACGTGGTCGCAGGCTACAATCTTACCTGTATTGGGGATGAGCGTGCCTACTCTTTCCTGCCCTCGAGAAACGGTCACACACTGTCCGACCGAGCTGCTCGCACCGTCTTGTCGTTTCATTACCCGGATGCAATCAGCTATTCCTTTCTCGACCGCGGTAGCGACGAACGCCAATACTGCAGTCCGGGTGTCGACCTCCCGATAGCGTCGCTTATGCGGTCTAAATATCGAACCTACCCGGAGTATCACACCTCCGAGGACGACTTACGCTTCGTTACCCCGTCCGGGCTCGAGGGAGGGTTGCTTCTGGTCAAGCGCTGCTTGAACCTGATTGAGCGCAACAGTTTGTATACAACAACCTGCCTGGGAGAGCCGCGGCTGGCGAAATACGGCCTCATGAACACCGTGGGAAATGCCGAGCTCAAACCGGACACGGCGGAGATTCTCAACTTTCTGGCCTATGCCGACGGCAGGCACGACCTCATATCCATATGCGAGGCGGCGATGATTACGCCGAGTAGAGCGCTAGAGCTTGTGGATTTGCTCATGAGCGCAGGACTGGTGCAGGAACAGTGGCGCCATAGGGAACAAGCGGAGGCCGCCGGTGGTTAAACGGGTTTTAAGCACCGGTAGCCGAGTCCTTCAAAAGACAGCAGGGATCAGAGCTCAGCGCTCAAGGGAGGCGTCTCTACCGATTGATCTGAGAGGAACGGGTGTCGATCCGCTTCAATGTGTGTATCTGTATCCGTATCGTGCGCACGTTGTGGACTGTCCCGCCCCTCAGTGCCGTATCTTCCCACCGATCGGGTTTCGATGTGACTTCGGTCCGGTGTCTCCGATCAAAGGGCAACTCGAAATCGATTGGATCGATAGTATCACGGAATCGATTAAACGGCGCGGTTAGTTATTTGATTCGTCCGGCGTTCGTGCTACCGGTTGGCTGTTGGTTACTGACAGACGTGACTGGGTATTTGTCATCTCCAGCGGCCCTCACCGAGCTGCAGTCACGGCTGCAGTGCGTGATGTGCGGCCGCCGGAACAGGAACGAGCGGGATCCGTCCCTGTGACATACAATAACGTTCGAAGGACTTCACCACTTCATGACAACCGTTCTTAAGCTTTTATCACTCTTGACTCCCCGAGAGCGGCGACGCCTCCTCCCGCTTGCCGCTGCCGTGCTTCTTACGTCCGTGCTCGAGGTGGCGGGTATCGGCTCATTCGGCCCCTTCATGGCGGTGGTTGCCGACCCTGGCGTAATAGAGCGCCAGCCGCTTCTAACCGCGCTTTATGCGGCGGGTGGTTTTACCTCCGCGCGTGCTTTTATGATCGCGCTCGGCGTAGGCGTCGGCCTTATGGTAATTGCTGCTACCGGCGTCAAGATGCTGACGATGTTTGCCATCTACCGCTTTGTTAGTAATCGGCGCTACCAGATAAGCCATAGGCTATTCCGGCAGTACATCTATCAGCCGTATAGCTACTACCTGGACCATAATACCAGTGAGCTTTCCAAGAACTTGCTGAGCGAGGTGGACCAGGTAGTAAACGGAGTGTTGCGTCCATCGATGGAGTTCTTTGCCCGGGGATCAATAACCGTCGCCATCTTGCTCTTCCTTTTTGTGACGAGCCCTATGGTGGCGCTCGCAGCGGCGGTGGTCTTTGGCAGCATGTATGCCGGCACCTACGGCCTAGTGCGCCCGCGACTCAGGCATTATGGGCAAGAAATGCGGGAATCAAACCGCCTGCGTTTCAAAGCCGCCGGTGAAGCTTTCGGCGCTATTAAAGATGTTAAAGTTCTCGGCAACGAAGGTTCCTTTTCGCGCCTGTATGCGAAAAGTGCACGGCGTTACGCTGCAACCCAGGCGGCACAACAGATTCTCTTCATGGTTCCCTCTCAGGCTATGCATGCCGCGGCGGTGGCTTTTGCCGTCGGCATCGTCGTTGTGATGCTCGCGTTTGAGGGAGCATTAGTGGAGGTGTTGCCGCTGATCGCGGTCTACGCTTTCGCAGTACAACGGCTGATGCCGAACATCCAGAGTATGTTTCAGGCGACGGCGCAGATGCGTTTTAACGCTCATATGGTAGATGCGCTTTATCGGGACATGACCGAAATGCCGGCGCCACCTCCTGGAGCCGAAGAAGACCCCGCGCTTCAACCGGTGAAAAAGCACCCCTTTAATCAGGAGCTCACCCTACGCGACCTTTCTTTTTCCTATCCCTCGTCGCGCGAGCCGGTGCTGAGAGACATCAATCTTACTATTCGAAAGAACACGACCGTCGGGTTCGTAGGTACCACCGGCTGCGGCAAGACGACGCTGGTGGATGTCATTATGGGCTTGTTGGAACCCAGCGCGGGTTCCGTTTTGGTTGACGGTGAACTGCCCCCGCCGCGACCCTGGCAACGCAGTTTCGGTTACGTTCCACAGCAAATATACCTAAGCGACGACACAGTGGCCGCAAATATTGCCTTCGGTATACCCGAAGAGCTGCGGGATGCCGCTGCGGTTGAGCGTGCGGCTCGGATCGCAAGTCTGCACGAGTTCGCTACGACCGAGCTCCCGGATGGTTACAACACCGTCGTCGGAGAAAGGGGGATCCGACTTTCGGGTGGTCAACGCCAACGCGTTGGCATTGCGCGTGCGCTCTACCACGATCCTGACATATTGGTGATGGACGAAGCCACCAGCGCACTGGACACGGTGACCGAAGAGGCGGTGATGGACGCTATCAAAACACTGATGCATACGAAGACGATCATTTTGATTGCACACCGCATCACAACTGTGCAGGAATGCGACCGGATCTGGCACCTGGAGCGAGGGCGCGTCGTTGCCGAGGGAAGCTACGATGAGCTCGTCCGAGAGAACGAACGCTTCCGCGCTATGGCGAAGGTGAGTGCAACTTAGCGGGCCGCAATGGAACTACTGCGTCGAATTGTCAGCCGGTTGAGCAGGCTTCCGGGGGTTCGTCATCTGGGTTCGTACTTTTATGAGCGCCGGTTCACCGCCCACACCGGCCGAAACATATACCGCGGAGTATATGACAGTTTCGAGGCCGCAGCACGCAGCGCGCCCCGCTGCAAGCCGATAGGATACGATAACCCCTCCTCCGCTGAAATCTATGTTGATCGTCTGCAGCGGATCCTCCCAAGCGACTACCCGGTTATCTACTGGCTGGCATGCTTGTTCTCAGCCGGCTGCCGAACTGTACTGGATCTCGGCGGGAACGTGGGCAATAGCTACTATGCGTACAGTCGTTACTTGAAGTACCCAGATTCCGTCGAATGGATTGTCCACGATGTTCCGGCGGTGCTTCGCGTCGCCCGGCGTCTCGCTTGTGACAATGAACAGGCTGAGGCTCTCAAGTTCGTCGATCGTTGTAGCGATGCCGGCTGCGTCGATATTCTGCTTTCCAATGGTGCGCTTCAGTTTCTACCTGTTACGCTGTCGGGACTCATGGCCACACTTGCAGGCCGCCCGCGACACCTGCTCATTAACCGCTTCCCTCTACATCCGAGCAAAGACTATTTCACTTTGCAGAGCATCGGTAGCGCATTCTGCCCGTACCACGTCGCAGCTGAACCGAAGTTCCTCGACGAAGTGACTTCATTGGGCTATGAGCTTGTGGACCGATGGCGAGTGCCTGAATTGCGGTGCAGGATTCCTTTCGTGCCACCGGGGCATTCAATTGATGGCTATGCGGGCTTCCATTTCAAAGCCGTAAGCCACTTGTAGAGTAATCGCAATATCAAAAATTGAGGTGTCATTGTGACTTTCGTACAAAACGACAAAACCAACGCTGTTCGCCCGCTGGAAATAGACGCCGACGTTTCGCAACGCTTGGAGAGGTATCTGCGGGCTATCCTCAATTCGTTCGGCATAGAACCTGAGCCTTGCGTGATCAATGGGCAGGACGTGTGCAATACCATCTTCCGAGTACTCACTAGCCACCGCTACAACTACCTCAGTCGGGGCCGTTCGGAAGCATATCGGCATCGGGTGCTTTCGTCGATTGAGCAGGCGGTCGTAGCTAACGAGC
>PUNW01000129.1 GCA_003552665.1 Spirochaetaceae bacterium
CTGCCTTCAAGCAGCCCGGCCCCAAAAGAAATAGCCCGCCTGGATAGGCGGGCATATAGGCGCCGGCCGGACTGCCTTCAAGCAGCCCGGCCCCAAAAAAATAGCCCACCTGGATAGGTGGGCATATAGGCGCCGGCCGGATTCGAACCGGCGAATAGAGGTTTTGCAGACCTCCCCCTTACCACTTGGGTACGGCGCCAAGCTTCCATTGGGAATCGCCCATAATGTAACAAAAACGGGGTCGACTGTCCAGTATACCTCCAACTGACACGCACGCTGTTGGTGCTTTTTGCCACTCAAGCGAAGCGCCGTGCCGGTGGAGGCGGTATATGAGGGTAGGAGGGTCGATAGACAGATGCATACCCCAAACGACTACGAAACACCGCATGTCGGGAGGACGAGATACAGCGCAGAGGCGGAGCAGGCGAAAAAGCCGCGCGGGCGAAGCGGAGCCGCGAAGCGGCGAGCACAGCGACGAGAGATAGGCGAGGTGCGGCCGCTCAGCGAGGATCAGGCGCGACGCATCCCAATCGGAAGCTGTTCGGCTGAACCGGTTGATATCAGGCTGCTTCGCGGCGGGAAGCCGTTTCTCGCCCCCTTCTGCCCCGAGCGAAGCTGCCCGATGCACCTGCGGGCGCTCGGCGGCGGCGAGGAGAGCGAGCACAGCAGCTATGGCGAAGCGCAGGACGCGACGGACGGCGTTGCAGCGCTGGTGAGCGGGCGCAGCGGAGGTGAAGACGAGGAGCACTGGTATATCCGCTGGGGCAGCTACTGTGATGTGAGCTTTGGGCGCATTCAGCGCTTTCGCTGCCGCCACTGCGGGCTGTGTTTCAGCGAGATGAGCTTCTCGCTTGACTACGCGGTTAAGCGCCGACTCGACTACCGCCGGCTTGAGGCGCAGTTGTGCGAGGGCTCGGGGGTGCGGGCACTCGCGCGGCTGCTTGGCGCCTCAACCGATACCATCGCCAACCGCCTCGGGCGGCTCGGCCGTAGCTCGCTTGCGGTGCAGGCGGCGCTCGAGCCGCGCTTAGGGCACACCGAAGAGTTGGCTTTCGACGGGTTTCGAAGCTTCAGTGTCTCCCAGCACGCTCCCTGTGATATCACCATCCTCGTGGGAAGCGAGAGCGAGTACCTGTACTGCTTCGACTATGCGCCGCTGCGCCGCGGAGGGGCGATGCGCGCCGAGCAGCGCCGGGGCCGCGAACGCTTTGAGCGGCTGCTTCGCGCCGGCCGCCGGGCGGTTGAGCACAGCGCGAGGAGAATCTATGACTATGTGGCGGCAACGATGCACCTTCCGCCTGTAGCGCCCCCGCGGGTGATCACAAGCGACCGTCACTACGCCTACCGTGATGCCTGGCGCAAGCACCCGGCGATGCGCCACCTCACCGCCCTCCGGTGGCTTTCGCACCGTACGGTAAGCTCGCGGGCGCTGCGCACCGCCGGCAACCCGCTTCGGCCGGTGAACTACTTCGACCGCGAGATCAGAAAGGACCTCGCCGAACACCGCCGCGAGACAGTCTGTTTCGCCCGCAGCCCGGCGGCGATGCTGTTGCGCTTTGCCGTGTATGCGGCGCACCACAACCTGCACAAGCCCAAGCGCATCCGCGAGACCCGCTCGGTGGGCGCCGCAGAGGCAACGCTTCGCTCGCACGCGGTAGCCGCCGGGGCCTCTCCGAGTGTGGTTGCAGGGCTGCGCATCGTGCGCTTCACCTTTCGGCCGTTTCGCTCGCGTGCCGGGCTCAGGCCGTTTGCCGAGCTGGTTTGGACCGCAGCGATCCCAACCCCGCCGCACGGAAGGCGAATGAAGCTTCCAGCCCATGCGCTCGCCTGAGTAGGAGCGCGGCGCCGGTGGGGCTGCCCTCACCAACAGCGTGCGTGTCAGTTCGGTTGAAATCAATAGGATCAGTGAGTATACTCCGGTTGATCCTATGGGCCAAAACGCGGTGTCTGATACTAACTCGGTGATCAACTTTCTACAGGTGCATCCTCTGCTCGGAATCGGGATGATGCTGTTGTTCGGCTATGCGCTTGCGCGCCTGGTGCAGCGCATCGGGCTTCCCGAGATCACCGGGTTTATCATCGCCGGCCTGATCATGGGCACCGGCGGGTTGGCAGTAGTCGGCGAGAAGGCTGCCGAGGAGCTGGCGGTCATCACCGAGATCGCGCTTGGGCTGATCGCGCTGACAATCGGCGGCGAGCTGCGCATTGCAAAACTGCGCCGGATTTATCATTCGGTGGCCTGGATAACGGCCGGGCAGTTTGTTGTTACCTTCGTGCTGGTGGGTGGGCTGCTGTTTGCCGCCGGGCTGCCGCTTGTATTTGTGTTGCTGCTCGCTGTAATTGCGACAAGCACTTCGCCGGCGGCCGTGGTGTCGGTGGTTCGGTCTACGCGCGCGCGGGGCGTGTTCGTCGACCAGTTGTTCGGGACCGTCGCGCTGGGGGCGGCGCTCACGGTGGCAATCTTCGGCATCGTGCTTGGTGTGCTGCCGGCGATCCTCGGTAGTGAAAGCGCTGTGGCCGAGCTGGTGTTTGAGTCGATCAGCGATCTCTCGGTCAGCCTGTTCCTTGGAGCAGCGCTCGGATTTCTCATCTACATTACGACACGCTCAGAGCAGAATCAGGGCGAGGTGTTGATACTCACGTTGGGGTTCCTGTTTCTTTCCACTGCAACAGCTGC
>PUNW01000002.1 GCA_003552665.1 Spirochaetaceae bacterium
ATGTGGGATATCCGTTCGCGTACTCAGGCCATTGAGTACGCAAAGCAGCACAATGTCCCGCTCGGCGATATCTCGGAGAAGAACATCTACTCGCGCGATTGGAATATCTGGCATATGAGCCACGAAGGGGGAGAGCTTGAAAGCCCGTGGAATCGACCAAGCGAAGAGATGTACCAGCTTACCAAGTCGCCTCAGGATGCTCCCGATCAGGAAACTGAGATCACGCTGACATTCGAGAAGGCGCGTCCGGTCGCGCTGAACGGCGAGAAGCTCGGCCCGGTCCGGATGGTCGAACGCCTGAACGAGCTCGGCGGGCAACACGGCATCGGACGTACCGATCTTGTCGAAACCAGGCTCGTAGGGATGAAGAGCCGCGGAGTCTACGAAACGCCGGCAGGCACGATTCTGTTCCGCGCACTGCGCGAGCTGGAAATGATCACGCTTGATTTCGAGACCCTCGGGATGAAGAATCAGTTAGCACTCAAGTACGCCGACATCGTCTACGCCGGAAAGTGGTTTACCCACTTTCGTGAGTCGATGGACGCCTATATGGCGACTGCCTCGGAGTACGTTAGCGGAGATGTGCGGATCGCGCTCTACAAGGGCAATGTGATCGTGACCGGCCGCCGCTCGCCGTATTCGCTGTATCTTGAAGATCTGGCATCGTTCGGCGAAAGCAGCTATGATCACCGTGATGCGACCGGGTTCATTAACCTCTACGGCCTGTCGACCGGGGTGGAAGCGATAGTTCACCGGAAGGCCCCGAGCGAAGGCGGGCCTGCCGAGGGGATGAAGGCGATGGCCGGTTTTCACGAGAAATAGGCATCTGACGACGAACAACGCCACAGTAACGAACGGGGGCGAACCATGAGCACAATTCGGTACCGGAACCTGGACTCTTTGAAAAGCTTCGGCGAGCTCCAGCGTGCCTCACCTACAGACCTGCCGGCGCTGCTGGAGCGCGACGCCGGTCGGCGGGTGGAGCAATACACTGCTCCGATCGTCGACGGCATGCACTACAATTTCGCCGCCAAGGCAGTCGACGACACCATTGTTGAGCTGCTGCACCGGCTCGCGCATGAAGCACAGTTGCTCGAGAAATACCGGGCCACTGTGAACGGCGAAATCATTAATACCGGTGAGCAACGCATGGTTCTCCACCACCTCACGCGCGGCGAGATCGGGCCGGACGTCAACCTGAACGGACGCAGTCTGCTCCGTTTCTATCGTGACCAACACCAACGAGCCTTCGCCTTCGCCGAGAAGGTGCACACCGGCGAGATCGTAGGCTCAACCGGCAAACAGTTCGACACGGTGGTGCAGATAGGGATCGGCGGCTCGGATCTCGGCCCGCGGGCAGTCTTCTACGCCTTGCAGAACTATGTCCTGCATGACCATGGCGAACAGCCCCTGCAGGCACGCTTTATCTCGAATGTCGACCCGGACGACGCTGCCGGTGTGCTTGCCGGGATCGATCCGGAGACGACGTTATTCGTGCTCGTCTCCAAGAGCGGCACGACGCAGGAAACCCTGACCAATGAGGCGTTTGTTTTGGATGCGCTCGAACAGACCGGAGTCTCGGGCCTACACCCTCGGAAGCATATCGTCGCGGTTACCAGCGAGACGAGCCCGCTGGCACGGAGCTCCGAGTATCTGGATGCGTTCTACATCGACGACTACATCGGAGGTCGTTATTCCAGCACCAGCCCGGTGGGCAGTGTGGTCCTCAGCCTCGCGTTCGGTCCGTCAGTCGTGGGACGGTTTCTGGTTGGCGCTCACAGGGCCGATCTCGCCGCGCTCGAGAATCCGGTGGAACGCAACGCCGCGGTACTCGACGCACTGACCGGGGTGTACGAGCGCAACGTGCTGGGCTATTCGGCGACGGCGGTGTTACCCTACAGCCAAGCGCTGTCGCGGTTTCCCGCACACCTCCAACAGCTCGATATGGAGAGCAACGGTAAACGCGTGAACCGTTTCGGCGAGCCGGTAGCCTACGCCACCGGACCGCTGGTGTTCGGTGAACCGGGTACCAACGGGCAACACAGTTTCTATCAGTTGCTCCACCAGGGGACCGACATAGTTCCGATGCAGTTCATCGGGTTCCGGCGTTCACAGCTGCAACAGGATCTCGAGTTCGAGGGGTCGAGCAGTCAGCGCAAGCTCAACGCCAACCTGATCGCTCAGATCGTCGCCTTCGCTATCGGGCAATACAACGAAGACGCCAACAAAGCCTTCCCCGGAGGACGGCCCTCGAGCCTGATCTATGCCGAGCGCCTGACACCCGAGGTCCTCGGGGCGCTGCTATCACATTACGAGAACAAGGTAATGTTTCAGGGCTTTGCCTGGAACATCAACAGTTTCGACCAGGAAGGGGTGCAGCTCGGGAAGGTGCTCACCAAACAGATCCTGGCCGAGGACGGCTCCGCCCCCCCGGCAATCACTGCGTTGCGGAAGCTGCTGGGGGTTTGAGGGCCGGCAATCACTGCGTTGCGGAAGCTGTTCGGGTCTGCGCCCCCGGGCAGCTGCGGCAGTCATCTCGGCCGTGCCGGCTCGCCGGGCTACAGGGCCGCTACGAGCCTGGAGGCGACCTCGGCAGTGAGGTTGTTGTCGCCGATCGCAAGCGCCTCGTCCAGCGCCCGCCGCGCCGCGCCGGAATTGCCCAAACCGTAGTAGG
>PUNW01000195.1 GCA_003552665.1 Spirochaetaceae bacterium
ATGAGATTGCCGAGCTTCCGATGTTCTCCGGTCTGCAGTTTCGCTTGTTCTGGTACGCGATATTTCTGTTGGTCACGATCGTGTTCATCATGCGCTACGCAGCGCGCGTCAAGGCCGACCCTTCCCGGAGCGCGTTGGCGGATTTGGATGATAACGACGAGTACGAGGTAGACGAGAGCAAGATTCCCGATTTCACGAAGATCCACGCGCTGGTCTTGATCGCGGTCGTGATCGGCTTTGCGGTTCTCATCTACGGGGTGTTCGCGCTCGGGTGGTACATCAATGAAATAGCCGCAATCTTTCTTGCGATAGGTGTGATCGCCGGACTCATCGGCAGGCTCGGAATCAACGGAACTGCAAGGAGCTTCGTAAAAGGGGCTCGAGACATTACCTACGGAGCGCTCATCGTCGGGCTCGCACGCGGTATCCTCGTGGTGCTCGAGCAGGGGCTCATCATCGACACCATCATTTACGCCGGCGGAACCTGGCTTGCAGTCTTTCCGGCCGTGCTCGCGGCGAACGGAATGCTGGTGTTTCACACGCTCCTGAACATTTTGATTCCGTCCGGAAGCGGTCAGGCGGCGGCCACAATGCCGATTATGACGCCGATCTCGGATATCGCGGGCATCACGCGCCAAACCGCGGTCCTCGCGTACCACTACGGCGACAGCATCACCAACTTGATCTCGCCGACTGTCGGAACGCTTATGGCGAGCCTTGCGATTGCGAACGTTCCGTTTGCGCGGTACGCAAAGTGGGTATTCCCGCTGGTACTGTGGTGGCTTGTCGTCGGGATAGCGTCGGTCACAACTGCGATCGTGATCGGGTTCGGGCCGTTCTAGCCCAACGGCTTAACCGACCTGTCGCCGGCCGAGCCCATAATCGGCCGGTCGGCGCTCGTCGGTGCCGGTGCACCTATTCGTAGGTCCCCTTTTGAACCACCTCGCCGTCTTGCATCATGATCGCTCCGTTGGCGATGACGCTTGCGACCTCGAGCTCTTTCGTGAGAACGACGAGATCGGCGTCGCTACCTACCGCGACGGATCCCTTGCGCGGAAGCTTCAAAACGGCTGCCGGGTTGACGGTGGCAACCGCTAACGCGGTCTCGAGCTCCAACTGGTCTTGGATGACTGCGTCCCGAATCTCGCGGAAGACCGAGGACGGAGAACCCATTTGCAGGCGCTCAAGATTACCCGCACTATCGAAGCCTGGGAGCGAGCCGTTGGCATCCGAGGTCATGGTGATATGCGAGAGCGGAACTCCCGCCTCGAGGAGGTCACGGATCGCGCGCGAAGGCTTGATCTCTTCATCCGGGAAGTATGGGTACGACGCCGCGGTGAGATCAACCCAGCCGTGAGCCCCGTACTCCTTGGCGTCCTCAAAGATCCAACGGTTGCGGTTACAGTGCGTCGGCAGAAACTGCTTGTAGTTCAGCTCACTCTGCTGAACCGCGGCGTGTATTGGACGAAACGGATCGGCTGCATCGCCGAGATGAACATTCACAATACCGGCTTTGCCTCCAAGCATCCCTCCCACGCGCGCGTGCTCGGCGATCCGTATGAGCTCCTGCTGAGAAGGAACCGAGCTGCGATGATCCGACAGCGCGATCTCACCCGCGCCGATCACCTCCTCGATCAAGGCGATGTCGCGCCCAATATCGCCGGTGATCGTGGGCGGCGGAACCTGATACGCACCGGTGTAGATCCACGCGCTCACCCCTTCGGCCCGCAACGCCTTGGCCTTCATCAGCACCGACTCAACCGACCGCGTAAAGCCGTCGGTTCCGAGGCAGCCGACTACCGTTGTCACCCCACCTTTAATCATAGCGCTGAGTTGTAGCTCGGGTGTTCGTGTAGCCGGCCCGCCTTCGCCTCCGCCGCCCGCTATGTGCACGTGAGCGTCGATCAACCCCGGGATCACCGGCCCGCCGGCCGCATCCAGGACCGCACCGCCTGATCCCTCCGGAACAGGAAGGCCGCGCTCGATCGCGACGATACGCGTGCCGGCAATCAGAATGTCGGTCATTCCTACGGGTGACGGAGAGAACAGCTCCGCGTTTTTGATCAGCAGAAACATCACCGTACGGATCTCCTTCGCCACGCGGTTTTGCGGCGGCGAGTCTCGCATCGTGGCCTAAACCAGCGGAGTCCGGCTCGGCAGGCGGACGGTGCAGCGCAGGTACGAGCTCGTGTCGATCCTGAGTGTAAACGGGCCTTATGGCGATGTCAAACGAACGGCGGCCGCCCGCCGCCGCAGCGGCGAATAAACTGACGCCGTTTCCGGTGGACTGGAGCGAGCTCTCGTGCCGGACTGATAGGGAACGTCGCGCCGCTCGCGCTGTGAGAATGAGGCGAAGCAAAACTGCAACACAACACGCGAGCGGGCGAAGCGGCTTAGTGAACGGGATCCCGCTACCGGCCCGAAAGCTTGGCAGCGATCTCGGCGACGTGCCTCCCCTGGAACCGAGCGGCTTCAAGCTCGTTCTCGCTGGGCATGCGGCTTCCGTCTCCGCCGGTGATTGTGGAGGCCCCGTACGGCGATCCTCCTGTAATCTCATCAGTTCGCATTTGGCCCTGGAAAGAGTAGGGCAACCCGACGACTACCAAGCCATGATGGAGCAGGCTGATGTGCGTGGAGAGGATGGTGGACTCCTGCCCGCCGTGCTGGGTTG
>PUNW01000297.1 GCA_003552665.1 Spirochaetaceae bacterium
AAGACGATCAGTTTCTTCTGATTCTCGAAGCCGACCGGATTCTCGGCTATGAAGAGCTGTCGGAGCTCGGGCGCCACGTCGACGCGCTCGCCGCAGCCGGCCGGGAGGTGGCCGAACCCGCCGGCGGCTGAGCTCCGCGACTCACCGCCGCCGGTTATATGGCCGCCGCCCGCGAACCGAAACGCTGACGACAGCCGCAGCGCCCTGGCGATACTTCTCTGCCGCGGCGCCGGCGTCGACGGCGTCCAGCACCTCAGCGTGGACGTGAGGCTGCAGCTCACTCGGGCCGCAGTAGACCAAAAGGTTGGGTCCCGACGACAGTCCCGCCCGCTCCGTGCAGTTCAGCCCGAATGTAGGAACCAAGACCTTCCAGCGCATCCAGCGCAACCCGTTCGCCTGAAGCCACGACTTCGCCGCTTGAGATCCAGTCCACCTGTACATGCCCCTGGGCTACAAGCTCCAGCGTCGCGTTGTGGTCGTCTATGATGACCGACTCTATCGCCGGAGGAGTGGGTCCGCCGGGTCCGAGGGGAGCGTACACGAAGTAGCTGTGACCGCGTTCCATTGCGCGGCGCACGGTCTCCTGCGTGAGCTCAGGGAGGATCAGCATATTCCAGTTGAGTCCGATATGACTCAGTTCATGAGCATCGTCATTGGAGTATCCCCACACCGGTCGCTCCGGCATCGTGCGGTCCAGAATCGCATCCCACAGCCGTCGATCGCCCGGATAGCGATCGCCCTGATTGTAGACCTCGAGCCCGAACAGGTGATCGTAGCGTCGATATAACTCCACATACCAGTCGACCGGGCGATTGTACCGTCCGGGGTGGAATAACATCGCCAGGCCGCCTTTGGCCGAGATCGCTGCAAGCGATTCCTCCACCTCGGTGGTACCTTCATGGTCGCTGAAATAGCTTCCCATGTGGTGATGCATCGACAGCTCATTCCCCTGAATCGCGATCATCCCCATCCGGTCCGGGTCGCGGTCTTCAAACTCCAGGCTGTCCGGCATCCTGTGAGCAACCGTGAACATGCGGCGGCTGGAAAGAGGGCTCGCTTCCATCTCGGAAAAGGCCGTCCACGGATACGTGACCACATCGTGATCGGTAATCGCGAGAATCGTATATCCGAGAGCGTGGTAGGTGTCGACTACCACGTGCGGATTCATGGCACCGTCACTCGTCGTCGTGTGCGTGTGAAGATTCGCTTTGTACTGACCGTGAGCGACCCAGTCCAGCTCGCTGTAGGGATCCGTTATCACCCAAAGCGGTTCGGTCGCCTCGGATTCGGCTTCCGGGATCGCGTCTCCCGCGAGACTTTCCCCGTTTAGCCCGGCGAGGCTGTCCGCCCCGGCCTCGTCCGCCGCCACCGAAACGAGGACTATCATGAACACAGCCACGGCCGAAGCCAACACAGTCACCACCACTGCCGCACTCGAAAGAGTGCGCCCGGACCGAATAATGCGAATGACCTTCTCACCACGAGCCACCGGGGCTACCCTCCCGCTTGATCTATGCTCAACGACCGCTACTCAGTCTCGTCTCGCGATTATACCCCCACCGGGCCGCTACGAGAGCGCAGTCTTCATCAAGCTAACACGTAAGGAAGGCATTTCCCGCTTGGAGCTCGCAATAGCCGCGCCGCCGCACAAAAGCTGGGCGGAGCTCATGCTTGGGGGCGCGTCGGAAAGAGCAGATCGGTCAGCTGGTCACAGGAGAGGGTGATGGAGCGCTCCAGGAGCGCTGCGGTCCTGGTGATCACGGACCACTCGGCCTCGACCAGGCCCTGCGCTTCGCGCTCTATGCAGGCCCGCAGCGTCTCCCGTTCGGCTTGCGTCGAGACTCTGCGCACCAGCAGCTCCGAGACGTTGTCGCGGTCGGTACTGGCAAGGGCCAACGGTTGGGCGATATGAATACTCTGGGCGAACGGTCCCGCTAGCGCAACCACGCAGCGACTGATCAGCTCCTCGCGCGAGGAGCTTTCGGCGAACAGCACGCTCACGACCATTCGTCCGAGGCTGGCCCGCTCCGGATGGATAGAAACGCTCTCGAACGGGACCCCCCGGCGAATAGCGGCCACCGCGTGCCCGGCCTCGTGATAGGCTCCGCCGTGCAGCGGGTAGTTCACGTGCACTCCCAACTCTAAGCCGTCGCGGAACGGCATCCTATCTGTACCCATGCTCGTGTATCCCTCAAAGCCTGCAAGGTTCCGCCGACCTGCGCCGATCCGCGTCGATGGCACCCACGATAAACCGGATTGGCAACGCGATCTGCCGGCGTGATAGGTTTTAGTGATAACTGTGGTATCATAGTATATTTTACGCGTTTTTTAAAGTGCAAATTCGTGCGATATCACTCAATTACTCGGGCAATTGCCTCCCCGCTTGCATCGGCTTACGGCATCACCTATCATAATCACTCGCCCCGAGCGAAATGGAGGAACGAATTACCGTGGAACGGCTTCTCGGAATCATCGTCTTGCCGGCAGATCAGATTGCGAACTTCTTCGTTTCAATGGCATTATCGATCGTACTCGGTCTGCTGATCGCCGCTGTGTATCGCTACACGCACCGCGGCATGAATTACGAAAGCGGCTTTCTCTCAACGCTGGTATTGCTCGCTCCAATCGTCACCGTCGTGATGTTCTTCATCCAGGGGGATCTGGTCCTCTCGCTTGGTCTGGTCGGGTCGCTGTCGATAATTCGCTTCCGTACACCGATCAAAGACACTCGCGACATGGTGTATCTGTTCTGGGTAATTGCGGTCGGCCTTGGTGCGGGAACGCTCAATTGGACCGCTGCAATCTTCGCGACCGGCATCCTCAGCGTGCTGATGACCGGCTTCCACGTCTTCAAGTACGGGCGCGCGCTGCACGCTGAGTATATTCTGGTCATATCCGGATCACACTCGACGGCGGATCGTGAGGTCGAGCGCATCGTGCACGACCGCGAGGCCAATGTACAACTGCGCAATCACGAAGTAGACGGCGAGAACTGGGAGCTTACGTACGAGCTGCGATTTGCACGCGAAAAGGAAGCCGCTGTGCGCGCGGTCGTTAACGACCTGCAGAGCGTCGCCGGCGTGAACAAGGTCTCGCTGCTGACCCCTCAGCTCGCGCTGCCGATGTAGGGCTCCATGCGCGCAGTTGCACGATTCGAACGCAAATACTTACTCGACCTCGAGCAATACTACCGCGTGCGAAACGCCGTCATACCGTTTGTGGAACGCGATTACTACACCAGCGCGGCAGGCGGGACATACCTGGTACGCAGCGTCTATTACGACACCCGCGATTACCGGGCCTGGTACGAGAAGGAAGACGGCGATTTCGGGCGCATCAAGCTGCGTATCCGCGCCTACACCGATTCTCCGCAAGACGGCGATACCATATCGGTAGAGCTCAAGACCAAGCGCGGAAACTCCATGGAGAAACACAGCGCGCACGTCGACCTCGAGGAGTACCGCCACTTTCAGCGCACCGGGGAATGGCCCGGCCACGAGAACGAGATCCTCTGCGAGTTTCAGCGCCTGCTCCGGGTGCGCTCACTTGTTCCGGTTTGTCTGGTGCAATACAGACGTGAGGGTTTCACCGCGCGGGATCGGAGCCGGGTACGCGTCACGCTGGATCATGACGTCACGAGCACACGGGCGGCATCGCTGTTCCCCGAGCGCCCCGTGCTCAAGCCGCACCGGCCGAAACGACGCATCTTCGAGGTGAAGACGCGCGACGGCGAGCCGCGATGGCTGCAGGAGCTCATCAGGCGACACATGCTCAAGATGACCTCGAACAGCAAGTATTGGCAGGGGATCGAGATCGTTCGGCCAGACATGGTCACCCCGCGGGAGGTCGCCCCGTGAAGCGCGTGTATTTGCTGTTGGCCGGGTCGCTGCTGGGGCTGGCGGTCTTTTCGGGGCTGTACGCTCTTCTCAGCGCCTACAGCACGCCAACCGTGTTCGCCGACCCGGGGCTGGATGCCGCCGTCCGGGAAGCGCTCGCATATCCCCCGGGCGCCCACATCCCGCGCAATGAGCTTGAACGGCTTACCGAGCTGGAGGCCGAGAACCGGGGTATCGAACGCCTTGACGGCATCGAGAGCTTACCCAACCTCGTTCGGCTCGACCTCAGAGGTAATCGGGTGGAGGACCTGTCGGCACTTGGCGACAACACCCGACTCCAGTCGCTGAACCTTCGCGACAACAACATCGCCGATCTCGGAGCGGTGAATCTTTCGGCGCTGGCCGGGTTCCCGGAGCTGCGCGAGTTAAACCTGCGACACAACCGCGGCCCCGCCCATCCGGAGCGTCCCGACGAACATGCGCGCATCTCCGATCTCGGTCCGCTCGCGGCGCTTGAGGAACTCGAGGTGCTGGATCTACGCGACAATCACATCGAGGATCTCTCCCTACTCGCGGAGCTGACGCGATTGCGCCACCTGGATTTGCGGGACAACCGTCTATCCGAAGATGCGCTCACGGCGGTTTCCGGTCTCGAGCGCCTGCGGTACCTCAATCTACGCAACAACAATCTGCGCGATCTCAGCGGCCTTGGGGAGCTGTCCGGCCTGCAGTACCTCAATATTCATTCCAATGAAGGCATCGAAAGCATCGTCCCGATTGGCCGGCTTACCGCGCTTGAGGTTCTGATTATGCGCAACGTCCCGGTTGGGGATGACGTTCAGGTTCTGGCCGAGCTCACCGGGCTGCGACGGCTCAACGTCCGTAACACCGGCCTCCGCGATCTGTCCGTGCTCGCCGATCTCATGGCCGACGGAACGCTCCAGGACGAGCCTGATAGCGGAACTTTCGCCGAGCTCGACATCCGCGAGAATCCGGTCAGCGAGCGGGGCGGCTCCGGCTACCGTATCCTCGCCGAGTACTGGCCTGCCATTGCCCGGCGCCACCCGCAACAGCTGCCGGAGTAGCACCACGCGCCTTACGTCACGGGTATGCTTAACCGCTATGCGTCACGGCTGGCCCTTACGCCGCCGACCCGCCGGCGAGCGCCTCGCCCGCTGTTCTCCGCCCTGAGCGCTTGTACATCAGCAGGCGCACGCCGTTCAGCGATACCAGCACGGTGCCGCCCTCGTGGCCGATGACCGCCAGCGGAAGCGGGAGATCGATCGTGTAGATTCCGACGATCATCAGCGCGATCAAGCTCATTGCTACCGCGATGTTGGTGATCAGCGTCCGCTTGGTCCTCCTGCTCAGGGCGATGAGATAGGGAATCTTCTCAAGATCGTCCGAAAGCAACACGACGTCGGCGGTTTCCAGCGCCACATCGGTTCCGGCCGCTCCCATCGCAATGCCCAGCCGGGCACCGGCAAGCGCCGGCGCATCGTTGACTCCGTCACCCACCATCGCGGTCGGCCCGTATTCAGCCTCAATCTGCCGAATCGCATCCAGTTTGTTCTCCGGCAGAAGCTCGGGGAACACCACGTCAATGCCGGCTTGTTTGGCAATTTGCTCGGCAGTCACTCGATTGTCGCCGGTAAGCATCACCACATGACGGATCCCGGCCTCGCGCAGATCGCGGATTACCTCGCGCACTCCCGGCCGTAGCCGGTCCTCGAGCCCGATCAGGCCCAGGATACGGCGCTCCGCGCTCGCCCCGTTGCGTTCCTCCAACAGCACGACTGCTGTCCTGCCCTCGCGCTGTAGCCGGTCGATCTCGGCTTTTGTCTCGGCAAGCGCCGTACCGTCGGGAAAGCCCTCGAGAATTGCGGGGCTTCCGAGCTGCAACTCACGCTCACCTACCACGCCGCGAATCCCAACCCCCGAGGTGTTCTTGAACTCGGTTGCAGCCGCATACTCCAGCTCCCGAATCTGCGCCTCGCCGGTTATCGCCGCGGCGAGCACGTGCCCGCTCTTGCTTTCGAGGGAGGCCGCGGCAGTCAGGAGCTCGTCCTCGGACCACCGGCCGAGCGAAACTACCTCGGCAACGCGCGGCTTGCCCTCTGTCAGCGTACCGGTTTTGTCGAACGCCACCGCCTGAATGCCGGCCGCTTGTTCAACGTGCACACCGCCTTTGAACAGAATGCCGCGCCGCGCCCCGTTGCCTATCGAGGACAGGATCGACGCCGGGGTGCTTATGATGAGTGCGCACGGACTCGCCGCCACCAGCAACGTGATCGCACGGTACACCGAGGTGGTCCAGACCGTGCCGAACAGGTACGGCGGCAGAGTGGCCGCGAGGATCGTGGCGATGATAACACCGACAGCGTAGTACTGTTCAAAGCGCTCCAGAAAGCGCTCGGTGCGCGCCTGTTGTTCCTGCGCTTCCTCAACCAGGGTAATCACTTTGGCGATTGTCGACTCGCTGCTGGTCTTGGTAACGCGAACGACGAGCTCGCCATCCTGGTTGATGCTGCCCGACAGCACCTGATTCCCCGGGCGCTTCTCGACCGGCATCGACTCGCCGGTGATGCTCGACTGATCCACCGTGCTGGCTCCGCTCTCCACGGTTCCGTCCAGCGCTATCCGGTCTCCGGGACGCACCTGAATGAGCGTGCCGGCGGCAATGTCTTTGACCGGCACTCTGCGCGCGTGCTCGTTTGTTGCGCTGTCAAGCACCAGTGCCGTATCCGGCCGCAGCTTTGAGAGCGCCTTGATCGCACTGCGGGTGCGGTCGAGCGCATAGTCCTGCAACACGTTTGACAGCGAAAACAGAAACAGCAGCAACGCGCCTTCGAACGGCGCTCCAACTGCAGCGGCGCCGACTGCGGCAAGGACCATCAGAAAGTCGATGTCTATTCGCCGCGCTCTGAGGCTCGCGAAACCCGCGCGCACGCCGAAATAGCCGCCGAACACGTACGAGGTCAGGTAGAATCCCCACGCAACTGCCGGTGGCCCGGTCCGTTCACCCACCGCACCGGCAATCAAGGTAAGCAGAGTAATTGCGACGAAAAGCGGCTCGCGCGGGATCGCGCCCAGCCGGCGGCTAAGCTCCGCAAGCTGTCGGGCCCCCGGGAACACCAAGACGGGCATCTCCGCAGCCGCGCCCCGGCCGCCACCCCGACCGCCGCCGGCATACGCTGCCTTCGCCCAAGCCGCGCCGGCCCCAAGCCCGACCCCGGCCCCGGTTTCGGCGCCTGCCGCCTCGGTCTCAGCCGCTTCAGCGTACTGAGCCGCCTCGGTCGCTTCAGCCGCCTCCACCGGGCCGCCGATTTTGACCGTGCGAGTGCCGATCGAGTCCGCTGAGACCCCGCTGACCCCCGGAACCCGCAGGACGCCGCGACGGAACTGAATTGCGTCGCTACTCATGAGCGCCAGGGCGCTGCAATCGCGCGAGTCACACCGGGTCTCGGTCCCGCCCTCGCGCGCTCGTCTTTGAAGCTGCTGTACGCAGATCCCGCATCCTCGCCGGAACCGAACCTGGTCACGATCCCGGCAGGTGGCGGTGCGTTCTTCAAGGTAATGGGCAAGCTCCTCGGCCAGGCTCGCCAGGCGCGCCTCAGCTAACTGCCCGGGATCGTAGTCGATCTTCAACTCAAGCTCGGCCGTGTCGAAGCGTATTTCGCGTATCGCCGGTTCGGTCTGAACTGTGCGCGCTAGGGTTACCGCGCAGCAGCGCTCATCCACCGGGACCGGGCATTCGGTGTTGATCAAGGGGTTCGCCTTACCTGCAGTCGCACTCATGCGCTTACTCCGCCTCCTGTTTCACCTGCTGACGCGGTATTGGGTGCTGATGCGGTATTATGCGATCGCACCCCCGGCTTTTTCCCAAGTTGCCGGCAGTCGGGGCAGACGCCGTAAAGAATCAGCCCGGCCTCACGCTCCACCTCAAAACCACTCCGCTCGGCTGCCTCATCAAGCAGCGATTCGAGCGTGTCGATCTGCAGGTCGGCGATGTTTTCGCAATGGCGACAGACCAGGTTCACGTGCGGCGCGACATCTAGATCGTAGTGAATGTGATCGTGATCGGCGATATCCAGCTGCATCAGCGCACCGAGCTTGCGCAGGGCCTCTACCGTGTTATAGACCGTCGCCTGGCTGATCATCGGAAACTCCGCACGCACCTCGGCATAGATCTCCGAAACCGTGGGATGCCCGGGATGAGCAGCGAGCGCCTTGCAGACGGCGTACCGTTGGGCGGTGTGGCGCTTTCCCGCACCCTCGAGCGCAGCGAGGAGCTGCTTTGTCTTGGCGTCTCTATTGTGATCTCGTGAGCCGGTACCCATACTGTTTGGCGCTCCAAATTATGTCAGTCTTACCTTATATTGGAACCTGTTTAATAGTGGTTCTAAAAATCTGTTTCTAAAGTACCTCACCCGGGCCATTTCGTCAAGAGCGGGGTAGCGTGAACTTCGCCATACCGGTACACTCTCGCTTGAACGGAGACGGCATCGGAATGAATAAAGTTGAATTGCTTCACAACCCCGAAAGGGGCGATTTTCGCCTTCGCGTCATTACGGCGATCGCCCTGGTGGCTCTGGTATTCGTCGGCCCATTTGCGGTATACCGCTTCATCGTCGGTCCGCCAATTGTCGGCGTCATCAACACGATTATTGTAATCACCGGCGGGGCGATCGCCGTATACGCACACACGACCGGCCGGGCGGACCGAGCCGGAGCGGCGATCTCGATACTACTGGCCTTCGCCGCGCTTGCCGTCTCAGCCCTGCTCGGTCTGAACGGGGTAGTGTGGGTGTATCCTATCGTGATCTTTCTCTTCTATCTTTCGCCGCCGCTGCTCGCGCTCAGTCTGATTGTTGTTGTGCTCGGCGGCATTGTCCTGCTGCAGTTGAACAGTACGGTCGCAGTATTCGCGCATGGCGACGAGCTCGCAAGCTTTCTCGTGTCCGCGACCACCGCCACGATCTTCAGCGGGATCTTCGCCGGCCAAGCGCGGAAACAGCGTGAGCAACTGCTGCACTGGGCTACGCACGATCCGCTCACCGGTCTCGGGAACCGGCGCAGCCTCGAACATGAGCTCAAGGTTGCGGTTTCGGCTGCGCGGCGACACAACCGCGCTTACGGCTTGATCATCATGGACACCGACAACTTCAAGGAGATAAACGACACCCGGGGCCACGCTGTCGGCGATCGTGTCCTGCAGCGTATGGCCGATGTCATCACCGGCTCAACTCGTATCGGCGACCGCTCCTTTCGCTACGGCGGTGACGAGTTCATCACTATTCTGCCGGATGTGGACGGCGAAGCGCTCCACACCGTCTGCCAAAAGCTGGTCCACGGTATCGAAGAACAGACCCGCGCGCAGGGAACACCGATCACGGTCTCGCTCGGAGCGGCGCTCCTCGGCCCCAGCGAAGACAGCGACGCCTGGAACCGCCGCGCCGACCAGAGCATGTATCGCGCCAAGCAACTCGGTGGAAACCGCTACGTAGTCGACCAACTGTTGTGAGCGTGCGGCCGGTTGCAATACTGCCGCGCAAGCGCGATAATTGCGAACGACAACGAATATGACGCACGCGAGCGATAATCATGTCGGGGTGCCCCGGCATATCCAGATACTCTACGGCGTGGGCGTGAGTTACGCCATCGTCGACCAGATCTTCGCGCAGTGGGTGTTGTACTACTACCTGCCGCCGGCCGCCTCTACGCTTCGGCCGCTGCTGCCGCCGGTGCTGATCGCGGTGGCGTTGATGGTATCACGCCTCGTCGATATGGTAGCCGACCCGCTGTTCGGCTATCTCTCCGACCGCACCAGAACACGTTGGGGCAGGCGTATCCCCTACCTCGCCGTGGGCGCAATTCCGCTGGCCCTTGCCACGATAGCGTTCTTCCTTCCACCGGTTGCCGAGGGCTCGAATCTGCCGACCTTCCTGTATCTGATGCTGATCGGCTCGCTTTTTTTCGTGTTCTACACCATCGTCGGCGCACCCTATAACGCCCTGATCCCGGAGATTTCGCAGTCACGACGCGACCGGCTGAATCTCTCCACCTGGCAGTCGGTGTTCCGGCTGCTGTACACGGCACTCGCGATGATCGCGCCGGGCGTGCTGATTGCCGTTTTCGGCGGTGGGGATGATGAGCTGGGCCTGCGAATCACCATGACAATCCTGGCGTCGCTAGCCGCGGCAGGCGTCCTGGTCACGGTCTACTCGGTGGACGAGCGCAAGTACTCCGGCGGCAAGGAATCAAGCGAGAGCTTTTTCGGCACCTTGCATCGCGTCCGTCGCAATCGCTCTCTCATCTTCTATCTGCTGGGGTTCCTGTTCTTCTTTCTGGGGTTCAACACCCTGCGGGCATCGATGAACTATTACGTACAGGACGTCATGGGCTACGGGACCGCGAGCATCACGCTCGCTTCGGCACTCCTGTTCGGGTGCGCGGCCATCTCGTTCTACCCGGTCAATCGGCTCGCGAAGCGCGTGGGGTACAAACGGCCGCTGCTGGTTTTTCTGGCGGCGCTCGTCGCACTCTCGCTGCTGTTGACCGCGCTGGGGCGCTTCCTCCCGCGGTGGGCCGGCTTCGTACTGTTCTTCATCTTCGGTATTCCGGTCGCCGGCGCCGCGTTCATCTTTCCGCCGGCCATGCTGAGCGAGATCAGCGCGGTGGAAAGCCGCCGCAGGGGCGTCCAGATAGAGGGATTCTTCTTCGGACTCCAGGGCTTTTTTCTCAAGCTGGCGTTCTTCCTCTCGATTGCGATCACTCCGCTCCTGTTGGTCCAAAGCGGCGATGTCGGCATTCTGCAGAGTCTGGCCGAGATGCCCGAGGACGTCACCCCATACGGGATTTACTCCACCTCTTATTTGGCCGCGGGCGCATTCCTGGTGTCACTGCTGTTTTACAGCGGCTATCGTGAAGAGTTATCCGAGGAGCGCTGACACCGATGCAACCGAACATCGTGTTGTTCCACTGTCACGACCTCGGAAGGCATCTCGGCTGCTACGGGGTCCCGACGGTAGACACCCCGAACATCGACCGGTTCGCCGCGGAAGGGGTCATCTTTCGGAACAGTTTCTGCGTCGCTCCCCAGTGCAGCCCGAGCCGGGCGGCGATGTTCACCGGGCGGTACCCCCACAGCAACGGCGTGATGGGGCTCACCCACGGCGGGTTCGGATGGGAGATCAACTCCGGCGAGACCCATCTCGCCCAGTGTCTGCGCTCGGCCGGATACCATACCGCTGCGTTCGGCATTATTCACGAGACCCGGGATCCGCAGCGTTGGGGATACCAGGTGGTGGATCAGGAAGCCGTGACGGCTCGTGAGGTCTGCGATCGCGCGATCCGGCATCTGGAGCAGCGCGCCGCCGACCGCCGTACACCGTTTTTCGTGAGCGTCGGCTGCGAGGAGCCGCATCGCATGCCCGGCCCGGGTGAGCACCACTATATGGGGTTTCTCGGCGAGCACGTGTCTCCGGACAGCCGACACGGGATACACCTTCCTCGCTATCTCAGCGACGATGAGGGAACACGCGCTGAGCTGGCTGAGTTGCAAGGCGCGGTCAGGCACCTCGACACTGCGTTCGGCCGCCTGCTGCAAGCGCTCGACCGCCTTAAGCTGACCTCGGAGACCCTGGTTGTCTTTACCACCGATCACGGGGTTGCGATGCCGCGCGCCAAGTGCACCTGTTATGATCCCGGCCTCGAGATCGCACTGATTCTGCGTCTTCCCTCGCGCGCCGGGCTGCCCCGGGGGGGCGAGGTTTCGGAGTTGATATCTAACGTGGACCTCACCCCAACTCTGTGTGAGCTCGCAGGAGCCGCTGCGCCGCAGGCGGTGCAGGGGCGCTCCTGGGCGGCGTTGCTCGACGGCCGCCCGTACACCGCGCGCGAACACATCTTCGCCGAGCTTACCTATCACGACTACTACGACCCGATGCGGGCGGTGCGAACGAACCGCTTCAAACTTGTGGCGTTCTTCAGCGAGGCACCGAGCTTCATGCCGCCGACCCAGAGCTGGAAACCGCGCTCGAGTCCGGCCTACCCGGGCGAACCGCCGTTGGCCTATCATGCCCCGGTCGAGCTCTATGACCTCGAGAATGACCCTGCGGAGCGCCAGAACGTGGCGTCGGATCCGCAGTATGAAGGGGTCAGGCGCGCACTTTCGAAAACGCTCCGCGAGCATCTTGAGCAGACCGGCGACCCAATTCTGGCCGGCGCAGTCACGCCGCCTGCACATCGCCGCACAATCGATCTTCTCTTCGAACTCTGATCTCTTCTGCATGCCACGGCCGCGTTTCGGTGGTATAATAGCGTCTTTAGCCGATTCTCCGGAGGTCGTCATGAAACGGATCGCTATACTTTCCCTGATCGTGGTGCTCACAGCGGTTACAGCCACCGCGTTTGCTCAACGTCCGCTCAACCGCACAACGATCAACAACTGGGTTTCGATGATGAAGGAGCTTCAGCTCTGGGATCATGATACCGGAGCGGATGCCGACATGAACTTCGATATGATGTTCCGCCAG